>QGUH01001329.1 GCA_003242355.1 Pseudomonadota bacterium | reverse complement strand
CACCCATGCCGGCGGCACCGCCCACGGGGACGCCCGCAGCCGAAGCGGCTCCGCCGGCACCGGAAGCCGTGCTCTCCGCCTCGGTTTGCGTGGCGAGCGGCGTGCTCTGCTCGAAGCTCGGACCAACGCGCGGCGCTTCCTGCCGCTCCGGCGGCACGTAACCCGTCTGCTTGCAGTAATCGACCGTGACCTCGGGGTCGGGCCGCCCATCTCGATTCGCGTCGGAGTGGATCAGCGGACAGCCGGACTTTTCGTACTCCCACCACTGGTCGACGAGGCGATCGCCGTCGGAATCCCGCTCGGCGCGCGCGAGCCGACCGCCCTCGTAGTACTCCCAGGTGTCGAGCTTGTTCGTGAGCAAGGTCGCGAGGTGCTTTTCGACGAGCACGCCGTGGCGGAACAGGGCGATTTCGTCGATACGACCGTCCCGGTCGTAGTCGCGCTCGCGGCGGCGGAGCTTCCCGCTCGCGTCGAAGTACAGCCAGCTATCGGCGACGCCGTCGAAGTTCAGGTCGATGGCGCGGCAGACCTCCCGACCGCCCTCGCGAACGATCGTCACGTCGGCGCGCCCATCGCCGTTGGCGTCCAAGCGCTCGGCAGACGGGTCCGTGACGTCGCACTCCTCGTGCAGAACCGCGGTGTCGCGTTCCACGACCGGCGGCTGCTCGGGAAGACGCGGGTCCCGCCCCGAGCTACAGCTCAGCTGGAATACGCCGAAGACCAGCATCGCCGGCAACCAGGTCACCCCCTCGAAAGGACGAACGCATCGGTCGATGTGAAGGAAGCGAAGGATGCGCGAGCTCTGCATTCCCCTGACCTCCGCTCATACCCTGCCGGCTTCGGGATGACCAGTCCCCGCCTAGAGCGCCGATCGGTTCCGGCCAATCACGTTCGGGGCTTTTCGCAGGGCGGCACGCGGCGGGTTCGCTCGTCGCCGCTTCACCGTTCGGGCGCTCGAATTCGCGAGCGCGCGAGGAAGTGCCGCCCCACACCGCAGCGCAGCATACGCTTCAATAAGGACGCCCCCCGCCCAGTGGAACAAACCGGCCAACCGCCTCGTTCACCCGCAGCGTTTCGCCGTTCTCCGCCGGGGGATCCGAGCTGCAAATACGTGAAACGCAATCGTTTTTTCGCAGCGAGCCGTCACGATCGCGATTGACAGCACACGTATGTGAATCTATTGTCACGCCTGGCACTGACGGTGCTCGAGCCGATGTCGCGGAAAAAGATATCCACAACCGTCTACATCACACCGGAGCAGAACGAGCGACTGCACCTGCTGCACGCGCGCACGAAGGTTCCCGTGGCTGTCTACATCCGCGAAGGCATCGATCTCGTGCTCAAGCGCTACGAGCACGAGCTTCCCGGCCAGATGACGCTCGAGGTGGCGAAGACGGCCAAGAAGTAGGCGTGGCTCCGCCAAAGCGCCGATAGGTTGGACGGTTCGGCGGTCTCGCCTGCGTTCGCCGTTCCTCCCGGCCGAGCCGAGCTCGGCGGGCTCCTCTCACACTCCGTTCGACGCTGTTTCCCGGGCATTCCAGCGTGTTGCCGACCCCTTTTACAAATTCCGAGCCCCACAAA
>QGUH01000318.1 GCA_003242355.1 Pseudomonadota bacterium | reverse complement strand
CAGATCTTCGCCGTGGTGGATCGCAATCAAGACGGCGTGCTCGAGCGCGACGAGTACCAGCTGTCGAGCAGCACCGAGGCCGGCGACAGCGCCCCGCCGAGCACCACTCCCCCGCCCCAGCCGCAGGCGCCGCCGCAGAGCACTCCGCAGCCCGGCACTCCCCAGCCCGGTACTCCGCAAACGCCGCCCGGGCAGCCCCAGACGACGCCGCCCCCGAGCAGCCCGTAGCGGTCGGCTACAACCGGCGCAGGGCGATCGCCGCGGCGCTCCGAATCAGCGGATTCGGGTCGTCGCGGCGCGCCTGGACACTCGCCTTGCCGGCGGGATCTCCGATCTGCCCGATCGCCCAGATCGCCGCCGCAGTCACCTCGGGCGATTCTTGCGCGTCGGACACGACGGCCACGAGCCCCGCCACGGCATCGGCGATTTTGAGGGCGCCGATCGCCTCGGCGGCGCGCTTGCGGACGGCGGGCGATTCGTCGCCGAGCAGCTCGACGAGCTTGTCCGCCGACGAGAACACGTGAATGGACGTCGCCGCACGGAGCGCCGCGAGACGGACCGATTCGTCCTCGTCGGAGAGCGCGGTGCCGAGCTCCTGCGCCGGGCCTTCGTGGTTCAACCGCTGCAACGCTTCGACGGCGGCGCGGCGCACGAGCGGCGAGGGATCGTCCACGGCCGCGCGCGCGACGTGCTTGACGCCCGCGGGGTTCAGGAACTCACCGATGGCGTTGGCGGCATAGGCGCGGCGCTCTTCGCTTTGTTTCGCGTCCGAGAGCGTGGAAACGACCCGCGAGTAGACCTCTCCCGGCCCGAACACGCCGAAAATGCGTCGCCGCAGCCACCACGCGGCAATTTCGCGGTTCTTGGCGTGGCCGCTGTAGAGCAACCGCGAGACGTAGGGAATGCACGCGAGGCACTCGACCTTCTCGCCGTGCTCGAGGAGCTTCCAGAGGCGCATCGGCGCGATGTTCGGGTGCTTGAGCTCCGCGAGCAGCGCCTCGGGCGTCGTGATGCGCTCGAGCGAGTTGGGCTCGAGGTGCTCGTAGGTGCGGGCTCGGCCGGCGAGGACCCGCGGCTCGGCCGATGCGGGCGCGGCCGCGGCACACGCCACGAGGAGGGAGACGGGCAGAAAGAGGCGTCGAATCGAGATCATCGGGGGTCTCCTGCTCACGGTGCGGACACGGGATCGGCTTCGAAGGGTCGGAAGGCGGTGTTCGTACGCGCGTAGAACTGACCGCCCATGTCGATGGCACGGATCAGCTTCTGCAGCTCTTCGCGCGTCAGGCCCGCCATCGCCGCGTGGTCGGTGCGGGTGCCACCGGCGATGTCGGGGTTCGAGAACGGCTCGCCGAGCGGCCAGGCGTAGCGCGACGGATCGAGCCACGAGGTCACGTTGAGCTTCTCCAGCACGGCGCTGTTGCGCGCGTCGCTCGGTATCGCCCACGCCGGCGGCAAGGTGCCCTCGACCGTGCCGTCCTCGACCATGCCCATGCTGAGCGCGGCGGGATAAAACAGCGAGACGTAGCTCGCCGGCCAGGGGCGTGTATCGTTGTCGTACGTAACCGTGATTTCGCGCGACGACAGATCGAGGCGCGGAATCTCGTAGACGGTCTCGGTGCCCGTCGCCTCGTCCATCAGCGTGACGCGGTAGTACTGCTGCGGTTGATTGCCGTTCGTCGTCTCGTTGTGACAGGACACGCAACGCGCATCGAGAATCTTCTGAATCTCGTTTTCGTTCGCTGGATCGTCGGCGTACGCCCACGGATACTCGGTGCGCTCGGAGACCGGGATCATGAAGTCGTCCGGGTCCTTCCCGGAGGCGATCGTCAGCTGTTGACTCGCCGTTTCGTTCGGGCGGCTCCGATCCTCGTGGCAGCCGCCGCAGATGCGGCTTTCGCCCGGCATCCCCTGAATCCACGTGGTCTGATTGCGAATGGCGAGGTCGAACTCGTCGATCGGCTGCAGGTGCACCGGGATGTACGGCGGGATGTCGGCGCGCCACGATCCGTCGGCGTACACCGTGGCTTCGCCGAGCAGCGCCGCGCCTTCGGCCATGGTCAGGCCGAACATCGTCTGTTGCGCCGCTTCGCTCGAGAACCCCTCGATGATGCGCACTTTGACGGCGTGCCGGAGCGCCTCCTCGATCGGCGTGTCGTCGAACTGCGCGCCGCTCACGGTCTCTCCGTGCTTGAAGCCGAGGGACGTGACGCGCACGTCGATCGAGCCGAACGTGGTGGGCGTGGACGCGTCCACCGTGTCTTGACGCGACGACAGGATCGGGGGCTCTTCGCGCTTGGCGATGGGCTTGGCGTAGAGCTCCCAGGTATCCAGGTAGTTCTTCACGAGCTGCGGCCGTCGCCGCTGCACGTCGAACACGTACACGCCGTAGTCGGGCGGCGTGTGGATGAGCTCGTTCAGGTCGTTGACGGGTCCATCCGCCCACGAGACCAGAATGTCGCCGTTCGGCAGCACGCTCGGCGCGCGGTAACGCCCGACCCCGTCCGCGGAGGGCTCGTCTCCCGTGGGGACCGCGGGGGTGAGCAACGTGTACGTCTCGGCTTCCGACTTTTCCTCGTCGAAATGCGCCGGATCGACCGCGGAGCGCGCGTCGATCCGCACGAGGGAGCCGGCCTGAATCGTGTTGTCGCGATTCGTCACGATGCCGTAAAACACGTTCGGAGTCTCGGACTCCACCACTTGCACGATCGAGTTGCCGGGCTTGCCGTGCTGGCCGCCGAGCGCGACCATCTGCGTGCAGTCGGGGTTCATCGCGAAGAGCTTCACGTCGTTGACGTTCTCGAGGTGCTCCCAGCGTGAAAAGCCGATGCGGCCGTCTTGCAAGGGAAACAGCGTGACCGTGTGCGAGAGGTTCTGCGAGCACAGCTTGCGGTCGGCATCGCCGCCGTCGAGCGTGATGGTCGCGAGCTGCGTCACCACGCGCGCGTGGTTGTATTCGTCGGCGCGCGTGCCCATCTCGGTGTACGGCTGATTCGTCGCGAACACGATGCGCCCGCCCGGAGCGAAAATCGCGTTCTGATCGTCGTACGGACCGAACGTGAGCTGCGTGACCTCGAAGGTGCCGTCGGGGCCGGGCTCGAGCGGCGCCCAGTAGATGTGGTAGTTGTCGCTCGGGTCCCGCTTCATCGTGAAGAGGACCTTCTTCGCGTCGAAGCTCACGTCCACGCTCGACACGTCCGCCGTGGGGTAGTCGGCGATCACGTTCTGCACCTCGCCGCTCGCGAGATCGAGGATCTCGAGCCGCGCCCCGGGCACGTAGCGCCCGTAGTCCATCACCTGGCCCATGCCGCCGGCGACGTCGATTCGCGGAGCGCCCGAGCCGTCGAACGTCGTGTGCTGGCGTACGGCGTACACGATGCGTCCGACGCCGGTGAGGTCGGTCTCCGGAGTTTGCTCGGACTCGGTACAGCCGAGAGCGAGCAGCGCGAACAGCGCGCTAGCGAGCGAAGTGCGAGCAACCATCGGGGTCATGCGGGGTCTCCGGGGGGCAGAACGCGGTTTGCGTTGCGAGAGAGCACGAATCACGCCAATCGAATCTCCACGGAATTTCGAGTATTTGTCCACGAAGAGCGAGGGGCGCGGCCCCCGAGCGAGCCCGAGCACGGGGGCGCCCCCCCTCTTCGCAGGAGCGCCGACTCGCACCCAGAAAAGAGCACCGAATCGCAGGAAAACCGACCTCGACCGCACCGCTGCCCGCGGTGCTAGGCTCGCGCCCGCCGTGGACCTCACGTTCGATTCCCAAACGGGCCTGTTGCCTGCCGTCGCGCAGGATCGCTTGACCGGTCAAGTGCGCATGGTCGCCTACATGAATCGCGAAGCTCTGGAGCGGACGCTCCGCACGGGCAACGCGACCTTCTTCAGCCGGAGCCGCAACGCGCTCTGGACCAAAGGCGAAACGAGCGGGCACGTCCTGCGCGTCCACGCGGTCTACGCGGACTGCGACGCCGACACGCTCGTCCTCTTGGTCGATCCCGAAGGCCCCTCGTGCCACACCGGTCGCCCGAGCTGCTTCTTCCGGCGCTTGGGTCCGGACGGTGCCGTCGAGAGCGAAGCCGTCGAGGCCGAGCCCTTCCTCCAGCTGCTCGAGCGCATCCTGCGCGACCGGACCACGAGCACCGCGGAGCGGAGCTACACCCGCTCGCTGCTCGACGGCGGCGCCGAAAAGATCGGCAAGAAGATGCGCGAAGAAGCCGACGAGTACGCTCGCGCCCTCGCTTCCGAGAGCGACCAGCGCGTGCTCGACGAAGCCGCCGACGTCGTCTACCACCTCCTCGTCGGCCTCCGCTTGCGCGGGCTCGACGTGCGCGCGTTACTCGCCGTGCTCGCCGACCGCACCAAACAGAGCGGCCACGCCGAGAAGGCAAGCCGTCACCGCTGATCGAAACTCCCCACCCGGTATGCGGGCAGCGCAATCCCCGCGTGACCGGAGTGCGCAGGCACGCCCGCTCCGGGTGCTCGCGTCGATGCATTTGCGCCACGGCGCGAAGCGGTGCAAGCCAACGTCATGGCCCGCACCGCAACGGCTTCGCTGAGAGTCAAGCGCGTGTACGATCCGCCCTCGCCTTCGGACGGCTACCGAATCCTCGTCGACCGCGTCTGGCCGAGAGGGCTCTCCAAAGAAGCGATCCGCCTCGATCGCTGGTGCAAGGACGTGGCCCCGAGCACGAGCCTGCGGAAGTGGTTCGGGCACGATCCGGAAAAGTGGGCGGCCTTCCAGGAGCGCTATTTCGCGGAGCTCGACGCACACCCCGAAGCGCTCGAGGAGCTCGTCGAGGCCTGCCGCGGCACGACCGTAACGCTCCTCTTCGGCGCCAAGGACGCCGAGCACAACAACGCCGTCGCGCTCAAAACCTATCTCGAGCAACGTGCACGCCGCGCCCGTCCTCGACTCCGGCGCACGATGAAAGCCGCGACTGCCCGAAAAACCGCCGCGAAGCGACCGTCATCCACCAGCACGACCCCCGCACGCCCTCTCGGCCAGTCGAAGCCCACGAAGAGTCGGCGACGATGACGAGTCGGCGACGATGACGCCCCAATTGAGGTTAGGGGCGGCACGCGCCGCCCCCCCCAAAATCGAATTCGACGGACCCCGCGTCGGGGCTCGAAGGCGCTGCTTACTCGACCAAGGGTTCCGGCTCGGGCTCGGGTGCGGGGGGCCCGGGCTCGGGCTCGGGCTCGGGTGCGGGCTCCTCGCAGCCGATCACGCAGCTGCAGTCGGTGGTGACGCCGCCGCTCAGAGTGCCGTTGTTGGTCTCGATGCCATTCGGATCGCAAATGTCGACGAGACCGGTCACGACGGCGCTGCCGTTCAGAATCGTGGTGGTTGCGATCGACAGCGAGCTGCAGCTCTCTCCGGGCCCATCGATCCGCGCATTGACGACCAGCGCATTGGTCGCGAGCGCCGGCCAATTCCCGAGCGAAACCGGCCGTTCACGGGGGCGGGTCCCCCCCGCGGCCAGAACCCCGGGTTGCCCCCCGGGCCCGCGCGAACCAAGCTCCCCCGCCCCCCGGCTTCCCCG
>QGUH01001328.1 GCA_003242355.1 Pseudomonadota bacterium | reverse complement strand
TTGAGAGACACGACACGCCCCGGACTCGACAGAGATTCGCACGTTGGCAGCGCGAGATGTCTATGAGAGAGAGCGCCCAAACCCGACTGCGAAGGGGCTGCTTCCCACCGCCACCCCAAAACGGGCGCCCACCCGCAAGGAGCTTGCCAGTGGCGGATCACGTTGCCGTGGCGCAGACGAACGAGCGGAAAGAGCCGGGCCACGAGCGAACGCTCCTTCGATGACCGGGGAGCAAACGCCGCGCCCACGAGCGTTCACGGGCTGGGAAGCCTCAAACGCCCGATGCCCGGGACGAACCGTCCGGTGCGCGACGCCCACTCGAGGTACGGCGCGCCGTGCGTGCGCACGAGGTACGGCTCTTCGACGAAGCGCACCTGAACCTCGAGCGCGAACAGGAGTAGGAGTGGCAGCGCGACGGTGAGCGGCGTCGGCACGGCGAGCGCGAGGCCGAACGACACGAGCAGCATCGCGCTGAAGATCGGGTTGCGTACGAGCGCGAAGGCGCCCGTCGTCACGAGCCCCGTGCGCTCCGACGCGTCGACGCCGATGCGCCACGAGCGCCCCATCCGTGCTTGCGCGACGAACGTCACTCCGATCCCGACGAGCCCGAGGATCGCCCCGAACAGGTGCCCGCCTTCCCACAACGGCTCGCCCACCCAACCCTGTACGAATACTTCCCCTCCAAGGAGGCACTGGTCGCGGCGCTCGTCCGTCGCCACCTCGACGACGCCGAGGCGAAGCTCGCCGCACTGGCCAACACGCTCCGTGCCGAGCCACCGTCGCTCGAAGGCGTTGTGCGCGCGATCGTCCACACCATGCTCGATCTCCACGCCGCATCCCCGAGGCTCCACCGCGTCCTCTTCGAAGAGGTCCCGCATCCGCCCGCCGTGCGCGCCCGCATCCGCGCCCTCGAAACCGAGCAAGCCGCCGCGCTCTCCGCCCTCCTCTCCACCCTCACGCCCGTCGAGGATCCCGCCGTCACCGCCCGCGTCATCGTCGAGCTCCTCGAAGCCCTGACCCACCGTTGGATCATCACCCCCGGCGCCGAGCCCCTCCCGCGCGACCGCATGCAAACCGAGCTCGAACGCCTCGTGCTGGCGTACGTGCGCGCAGGGTGAGCCTCAGCGCTAGGGAATCCTCAGGCTGACCGCGCCGCTCTGGGGCGCCATCTGCTGCACCGTGATCGTCATTCGGACGTCGTCGTCCGCGAGGTAGTCCAGGCAGTCCTCGAGGCGCGCCGGTGGGCGGAGTTGGACGAGCTCGCGAATGCGCTCGCATCGACGGCAGGACGTCGCCTGCAAGGAACCGGGCGCGGCGGTTACGTTGGAGCGCAGAGCGACATGGTCGTTGGTGACGAAGATGGCGCCGTCCTCGGGGTGTCGAATCGCAAAGCGAGTCGGAGTGCGTTCGATGACGACCATCTGCGAGCGACGCGTTCCGGTAACGAGGAGGAGGCAGTCCGAGGCGATCGGCGTGGACGCCAGTGCCCCCCACGGCAGCATCGAAGTGGCGGGCTCGTTCGGGGACCTGACGCACAGAAAGCAGAACCGGGAGCGGGGCGGCAGCGGATCGTCCCGTAGAAAGG
>QGUH01000317.1 GCA_003242355.1 Pseudomonadota bacterium | reverse complement strand
AGCAAAAAGGCGCGCGTCGCGCTCGTCGTTGGAGCGGCGGGCCTCGTCGCGGTCGGAGGATCCGTCCTCGTCGCGCCCCTTGGTGACACCTGCCGGCGGGGACGGCGGGCGGGAGCTCGCCGTCCCGGGCGCTTGCGGGGCCGAGGGCGCCGGAGGGGAAGTCGGCGGGGAAACCGCGGTGGTTCCCTCGACGGCGCGCGTCGAACGCGCGGGAGTGGTCGCGCGCGGCGGACGCGCGCGCGTCGGTGGGCGCTCGCGTCGATCGTCGGCGCGGCTCGAAGCGGCGGGCAGCGGTTCGCGTGCGAGCTCCGGATCCCCTCGAGCAACGTCGGGAGTCGCAGGCGCGGGATCGGGACGAGGGGGCAGCGGATCCGGCAACGCGATCGCGGGCTCTGGCTGCGCGCTCGCGCTTCGAGGAATGGAGGGGACGGAGGCTGCCGCCGACGTCACTGGAGGCGCATCTGGAGTGTTCGCGACGAGGACGGATCCTCCGACCGCGACGAGGCCCGCCGCTCCAACGACGAGCGCGACGCGCGCCTTTTTGCTCCGCCTGGGAGCGGAGACGGTGGAGACACCGAAGTTGCTGGAAGTGGGCAGTCGGTGCTCCGCGGTCACGGTATTGCCCGGATCCCAGGAGGCGCGATCCGGGGGAGGAGCGATCACGGGCGAAAGCGGAGCCTCCACCGTCTGCTGCTCGAGCCAACCGGAGAGCGCGAGGCTCATCTCGCGAGCCGACTGAAAGCGGTCTTCGCGCTGGCGCGCCATGGCGCGTTCGACGATGTCGGAGAACCCGCGATCGACGTGCGGCACCGCGGACCAAAGCGGCTCTGGCGACTCGAGCGCGATCTTGAACAATAGCTCGTTGAGGTTGTCCGCGGACGCGGGGACCGTTCCGCTGACTGCTTCGTACATGATCACGCCGGTCGTATACAGATCGCTCCGATGGTCGATGTCCCGCTGCCCGCGAGCCTGCTCGGGCGAGAGATAATAGGGCGTGCCGATGACGGCGCCCGTTACCGTCATGCTGAGCGTATCGTCGTGCTGGTACTTCGAGATGCCGAAATCGATGATTTTGAGGAAGCCGCGGCGACCCGCCTTCTGATTCACGATGAACAGGTTTTCGGGCTTCAGGTCGCGATGAATGATGCCCTTCTCGTGCGCGGCGGCGAGGCCCTCGAGTAGCTGGAGCACGAGATCGGCCACCGCTCTCGGGGGGAGCGGCCCTCGCGCGAGGCGATCGGCGAGCGTCTCCCCGTCGAGGAATTCGCTGACCATGTAGCGCGAGCCGTCGGGGAGAACGCCGACGTCGTAAACCTCGAGGATGTGCTCGTTGCCGATGCGACCCGTCGCGCGCACCTCCCGCTCGAATCGTACGAGCACGTGCGGCCCCGGTGGCGTGTGGGGTGACTGCGTCGGGCAGAAGACGGCGATGCCGCGGGACTGCACCTCACCGCAGGACAACGACTGCGACGGCCTGCCCGACAACACGCTCGACAACGTCTGCAAATGCGAGATTGGTGCGAAGGAAGCGTGCAACACGCACCCTCAAGACGGAATCGGCATTTGCAAGGCGGGCAGCAGGACGTGCGTCGCCCTGCAGGGGGGCAGCGCGAGCGACTGGAGCGCGTGCTCGGGCGGCCAGGGACCGAAGGCGCGCAACTGCGCCTCGTCTCAGGACAACGACTGCGATGGGGTGCCCGACAACACGCTCGACAACGTCTGCAAGTGCCAAATCGGCGCCACCCGAAAGTGCGACACCCATCCGCAAGACGGAGTCGGGATCTGCAAAGCCGGCACCCAGACGTGCGTCGCCACGCAAAGCGGTGCGGGCAGCGACTGGGGGTCTTGCACGGGGAGCCAGGGACCGAAGGCGCGTGACTGTAGCTCGTCGCTCGACAACGACTGCGACGGGGTTCCGGACGGCGGCACCGGAGGCCCGGCGTTCGTCAAGGTGCCCGAGGGATACTGCATCGACAGCACCGAGGTGACGCGTGCGCAGTACCAGGCGTGGCTCAACACGAATCCCTCGACGGCTGGGCAGCCCGTCGGGTGCGAGGGGAACAAGACGTTTCAGCCGGATGCGACCTGTCTTACTGGCACGAACGTTTGCCAGACGGGATGCTCGCAGCACCCGCAGGTGTGCATCGATTGGTGTGACGCCTACGCTTATTGCCAGGCGGTCGGCAAGCGTCTCTGCGGCTCGATCGCGGGAGGACACGTCGACGCAGCGCGGGGCAACGACTTCACCGCGAGCCAGTGGTACAACGCGTGCACTTCGCACGGGCGGCACGCCTATCCGTATGGGGGTGCCTTCGACTACGACTTCTGCGCCCTCGGCGCCTCGACCGCACCGGTGGCGAGCCACAACGACTGTCAGTCGAAGGTCAACGGCTACCGCGGCATCTACGATCTCAGTGGCAACGTCCAAGAGTGGGAGGACGCCTGCAACGGGGACAACTGCTTCGTCCGCGGCGGTTGGTACTACGACGACGACCGCAGCGGGGGCCTGCCCTGCAACGGCGGCTCCCAAACTCCGAGGACCCAAAACCGCATGAGTCCGGGGATGGGCACCGGTTTCCGGTGCTGCTCGCGATGAGCGGGAGCGCGTCGTTCGCGGGCACGCCCCGGGCGGTTTCGCGGGGCGCGCTCAGCCGGTCGTGGTCGAGGGACGGTTGCGGAGATGCGTCTCCATCCACCGTGCGCCGAACTGGACGATGTCGTTGGCGTCGATGAGCTGGCTTGGGGCCTGGCCGACTCTGCCTTCGCGATGCCGGCCGAGCGCGAGGTAGTCGCGGAGCATGAGCGCGAAGTAATCCTCACCGTCCCACGGGGCGATGCCCTCGTTGTCGTCGAGGCACTCCACGTAGACGTGCCGCGGGCCATCGGGGCCCTGCAACACGTAGTCCCAGCGCGTCCTGCGCTTGTCGGGAATGTCCGCCAGGTACTCCGCATAGTGGAGCACGGTCGTCGTGTCGGGGCTCGCGCCCAAACGCAGGACCTGCCCGCCCCAGGCGCACAACTTTTCGAGCGGGGAGCCGGGCCCGTAATAGTCGTTCCACGGTTGATCGCGAACCAGCTCGGACGCGCGTGCGCCGAACGCGGCGAATCGTCCGCTCGGGTTGCTCGATAGGATTGTGCCGGGTCGCCGCCGGAACGTTTCGGCGACCCATCCGACCTCGGCCAGCACGGGTGCGGAACGGAGATCGACGGGAGTCGCGCCCTCGAGCAGTCGGGCGCGCTCGGCGACCGGGTGTCGATTGACCCAATCGTGGGGCGACTCCGTTCCGAGGATCATCAGGAGCGTTCCCGTTGGCGCGAGGACATCGAGGATCGCATCGAGCACGAGCTCGGCGCCGTTCTCGACACCCTGGCTTCGGGCGAGCCCGAGCGCGCGCAGGGACGCATGGAGCATCACGGTCTGCCCGGGGCGGAGCCCGAGCGCCTTGAGGTCTTCGGTGAGGTTCATGGTGGGCGTGCCACGCGAGCGGGCGGGTGCAGTCAGAGAAACGGGCGACGCGGCCGCGCCGTTCCGCCTCGTCGTGTCGTCGAGCCCGTGAGGCTACTGCGGAAAGGCGCTGGCGCCAGGCGGGAAGTGTGGTCGGGCGCCTTGTTCGCACGGGCCCGAACGAAACCCGCTTGACCGGCGATGCATGCGCGCGCATGTATATGCACCCTAATGCAACTAAGTCCGTTCGAGGTCTTGGCCGACCCGACCCGGCGCCGCATCGTCGAGGAGCTGCGGAGCGGGGAACGGCCGGTGGGCGACATCGTCGCCAAGGCTGGGATCCACCAGTCTGGCGTTTCACGCCACCTCAGGATTTTGCACGAGTCGGGGTTCGTTCGGGTGCGACCGGACGGGCAGCGTCGGCTCTATTCACTTCGGCCGGAGCCGTTTCGCGAGCTCGACACGTGGCTCGCCGGCTATCGGCGACTCTGGGAAGACCGCCTCGACCGCTTCGGCGCCGCGCTCGAGGAACGACGCAAGCAGCGTAGCGCCTCGAAAAAACCGAAGGAGAAGGAGCCACACCGATGAGCAACGAGACGACGTCTGGAGCGACCGACACGGCACGGAAGAAAGTGGTGATCGAGCGCACGTATCGGGCCCGCGTCGAAGAGCTCTGGGAGCTCTGGACGACGAAGGCAGGGTTCGAATCGTGGTGGGGGCCCGAAGGGTTTCGCGTCGAGGTCCACAGGTTGGAGGCGCGGGTCGGTGGAGCGCTCGAGTACGACATGATTGCGGACGCGCCCGACGTCATCGCCGCGATGCAGCGTTTGGGGCAACCGCTCTCGCACGCCACGCACGGGCGGTTCGCCGAGCTCGTGCCGTGCGAGCGGCTGAAGCTCGTGCACGTGATCGACTTCATCCCGGGGCTCGAGCCGTACGAGCACACGATCGAAGTCGACTTTTCCGCGTCCGGCGATCACGCACGGATGGTGGTCACGCTGCATCCTCACCGGGAACCGCAATGGACCAAGAGCTCCATCGCCGGCTTCACGAGCCAGCTCGGGAAGCTCGACCGGCGCTTCGGCGCGTCCGCATCATAGTCGGCTCGCGCTCCGTCGTGGGTTCGCCCACGACGCCGAAAGGGGACGCGGTGAGTCGGCACGATGGGCGGCTCACCGCGAACACGTCACGACGATTCACGGCAGCGGCCGGGCGATACGGGCGCCGCCGACGGTTGCATCGGCAACGCGCACGCCTCGCCGCGAGGCGCGTCAGGCTCCCGGCGGCGGCGGCGCCGGCTCCGTGAGCACCGACTGGAGATCTTTCGGTAGCTGACCACGGACCTGTTCGACCTCGCCGGGGCTGATGCTCCGCGCGATGGTGCGCGCGACTCCGGCGAGCACGGGGGCAGCATGCGCGCGATCGATCCCGAGGTTCGAAACGAGCTCTGCCTCGATGGTCTCTCGCGTGACCGAGCGGTCGGGACCAGGCGGCAACGCCCGCAGGGACGCGTGGAGGAGCGACGGGAGCTGCGCGATGAAGTCCTTCGCCTCGTCCACCGTGAGCCGTCGCACGAGCGAAGCGGCGACGATCTCGAGCGCGGTGCGCGCCTGATCGGCGTGCTCGAGCCCCGCTTCGTCCTGAACCTGCTTGACGAGGCGCTCGAGCGTGGCTTCTGCGCGCGCGAGGCTCCGCCGGCGCGCGGGCAGCCGGTCGCTCAGGATGGGGCCGCCTTCGCCGATCTGGGAGTGGACGACCGCGGCGAGCTGTTCGAGGGGTGCGGCTTCGTCGAGGAGCAAGTCGTCGAGCGTGACCATGCCGACCACACGTTCGTTCTCGACGAGCGGGATGCGCCGAATGTTGCGATCCTGCATGAGGCGAATCGCCTCCGAGCTCTGCGCCGACGGGGGGAGCGTCACCGGCGACGGCGTCATCACGTCCGCGATCTTGGTGCTGGTCGCGTCGAGGCCGCGCCCCAAGGCCCGGAGGGCGAGGTCGCGGGCCGTCACGATGCCGACCACCCGCCCGCGATCTTGCACGACCACCGCGCCGATTCTGTTGTGCTCGAGCGCCCGCGCCGCCTCGAGCACGGAAGCGTCCGGTTTGAGGA
>QGUH01000316.1 GCA_003242355.1 Pseudomonadota bacterium | reverse complement strand
CCAAACAAGTACATCGCTCGCCTATTGTTCGGAGCGGCCAAAGGGGATGAGGGACACGGAGCACAACGCGATCTGCGATGCCTTGCGCGCCGCCTATCCGAGCTGGAGTGACGAGGAGGTGTTCCAGCGTGCTCGACTGATCAACGCGGCGCTGCTCGCGAAAATCCACACCGTCGAGTGGACGCCGGCGCTGCTCACGCACCCGACCGTCACGGCGGCGCTGCGCGCCAACTGGTGGGGCGTGTTCGGCGAGCGCATTCGTCGCAATTACGGCCGAGTGAGCAGTAGCGAGGTTCTGAGCGGTATCCCGGGTGCCGAGCGGGACCACTTCGGGGTTCCGTACGCCATCACCGAGGAGTTCGTGGCGGTTTATCGGATGCACCCGCTCATTCCGGACGATTACACGTTCTATTCGCTCCGCGACCAATCCGTGCTGCGGCGCGCGGAGCTTCCGGATCTACTGGGGCTGAACGGCGTTCGCCTGATCGACGAGCTCGGGGCCGAGAACTGCCTGTATTCGTTCGGTATTTCGCATCCGGGTGCTCTTCGGTTGCACAACTTTCCGAACCATCTGCGCAAGTTCTCGCGTCACGACGGAACGGTCGTCGATCTGGCCACGGTCGACGTGCTCCGGGATCGCGAACGCGGCGTGCCCCGGTACAACGCGTTTCGTCGGTTGCTCCACATGGAGCCCGCGAAGTCGTTCGAGGATCTCACCGACAATCCCGAGTGGGCGCGCGAGCTGCGAGACGTTTACGGGGACGTCGAGCTGGTCGATTTGCTTCCCGGAACGCTCGCCGAGCCGTTGCCACCGGGCATGGCATTCAGCGACACGGCCTTCCGCATCTTCATCCTCATGGCCTCTCGGCGGCTCAACTCCGATCGCTTCTTCACGACCGATTTCACGGACGAAGTGTATTCGCCGGTCGGGTTGGACTGGATTCGGGACAACACGATGACCACGGTCCTGCTCCGTCATTTCCCGGGGCTCACGCCCGCGCTGCGGAACGTGGAAAATGCGTTCTGGCCCTGGAGCTCGGTGCGGCTTTCCTGAGTCGAGGCGTGGCCATGGCTCTCACTGCTGAGTGCATCGCTCGCCTTTCGCCCGAGGACGTCGATCGGCTGTTTCGCTCGGGAGAAGTCGGGCAGATCCCCGACGGCGTGGCGGAGGGGCTCGCGATCTTCAGGCCCGGTCATCCCGTTCAGCCGCTCTTGGCCAAGCTCGCGCACGGGGTCGCCTGGAAAGGAAAAGTCGTGAACGCGCGCAAGGGCGAGCTCCGCAACCGCGTTTCCGCGCTGGGCCTGCACGCGATTGCGGCAGACGTCTACCCGGGCCGGAGTTGGTTCGACGGAGGCGAGTGCATCGTGCTCGACTACTCCAAACGCTCACGCGTCGCTCACTTCGTGCGCGACGAGATTCGGCGGGTCGCCCCGGGGCTCTATCTGGGCCTCGTGTACTTGTGGAAGACGCGGGCGATGTACTTCACCCTGAAGTTTACGGCGTGAGCCGTCGAACGCTCGACCATGCCGCAACAAGAGCCGCTCACGGTCCTCGCCAGTGTGGACCTGCGCCGGGCGGAGGCGCTCACGGACGTGCTCCGGGAGATGCGCGAAGACCCGGCGCACAACCCGGTGTTGCCGTTCGGGGCGCTTCGGGGCTGGCATTTCGGGCGCGTCCTTTATCTCCCGCCGGCGACGGGGCTCGAGGGCGAGCCCTTGCCGCCGAAGCTTCTGTTGCTGGGCGATTGCGACGGATCGGCGCGCGCACAGCTCGAGGCACTGGTGGACGTCGGCGGGACCAATCTGGATCGCCTCTTCGGAGCGTGTGAAGGCTATCCATCCTCTCCGTCGCGCGCGGCGCGCCTCGCGTTCTTGCGGAAGAAGAGCGTGGCCACGAAGGCGAACTACGTGCACCGGCAAGGCCGCACCGTGGAGCAGATCCTCGGGGAGAGGGAGCTTCGTCGCGCTCTCCGGGAGTTCGTGGCGCGCGAGCGGCTGGACGGCGTTCCCGCGCTCGAGGCGCGCCGCCGGATCCGCGCGTTCGTGCGGGAGACGCCGCGGTTGCGGTGGGCGCTCGAACCGCCGCCCCCGCTGCCGCTTTCATTTCGCGCGAAGAACGCCCTGCACGCGACCACCTTGCCGCTCGGGCTGCTCGCGTTCGGGCCGGCGATCGTTCCCGCCGTGCTCTTTCTGCTTCTGCTCGTGCGGCTCGAGGAGCTGCGCGACGAGCCCGAGCATCTGCGGCCGACGCCGGAGCACGTGCACGCGCTCACGGAGCTCGAGGATTGGTACGCGCACAACGGCTTCACCGCGGGCGGGTTCGTCAAACCCGGCTGGGTACGTCAGGCGGTGATCCGTAGCGTGCTTCCCTTGATCGGCTGGGGAACGCGCCACCTTTTCACGCGCGACTCGCTCGCCGGCGTCAAAACGATTCATTTTGCGCGCTGGATCCCGCTCGACGATTACCGGCGCGTCGTGTTCGCGAGCAACTACGACGGAAGCCTCGAGAGTTACAACAACGACTTCATCGACCTCGTGGCGTGGGGCCTCAATTTGGTGTTCAGCAACGGGTTGGGCTACCCGAAAACCCGCTGGCTGCTCTTCGGGGGCGCGACGCTCGAGCAAGAGTTCAAAGACTTCTTGCGGCGCCACCAGATCCCGACCCCCGTCTGGTACTCGGCCTACCCGGACCTCACGGCCGTGAACATCGAACGAAACGCCGAGCTGCGCGCCGGGCTCTCGGGGTTCATGAACGAACGGAAGGCGAAAGAATGGCTCAGGCTGCTCTGAAAGCGTGGCCGACCGGTGTGAAGGGCAAAAAGAACCTGCCTCCGCTCACCGGAGACAAGCTCGTTCGTGAGTGTGGGCTCCCGATCGCCGAGCTTGCCGTCGACGCGGCGGACGTACAGGGACTGGTCTTTCGCGGTTATGGCGCCCTGCCCGAGTGTTGCTATCCGCTCTTGCGTATCGAAGAGCCGGAGCGCGGGCGCGCGTTCGTTCGCGCGATCGTGGATCGGGTCTCGCGGGGCGTGCCCGCGGCGCGCACCGTCGCGGTTCAAATTGCGTTCACCAGTCTCGGGCTCTCCGCGCTCGGCCTCCCGCAGTCGATCCTGCAGCAGTTTTCGCGCCCGTTCCTCGAGGGGATGGTCGGCGCACACCGCAGTCGGTTTCTGGGCGACACCGGAGAGAGCAGCCCCAAGCGCTGGGAGTGGGGCGGTCCGTCGACGCCTCCCGTGCACGTGCTCCTGATGCTGTTCGCGGAAAGTGCGCCTCGGCTCGAGGAGCTGCTCGCGGAAATGCGCCGAACGTGGGAAGCGCACGGGCTTTCCGAAATTCGGATTTTGCGCACGAATCCGGCGCTGCTCGGCAAAGAACACTTCGGGTTCGCCGACGGCATCTCGCAACCCGCCATCGAGGGCTATCATCCCGTTTCTTCGCGGCTGCACCTGGTGAAGCCGGGCGAGTTTTTGCTCGGCTACGTGAACGAGTATGGCCTGTACACCGAGCGACCCCTGGTCGAGGCGGCGTTGGATCCGTTCGGCTCGTTGCCGCTCGACGTCGAAGGCTCGCCGCGTCGTGACCTCGGCCGCAACGGCACGTATCTCGTCTTCCGTCAGCTCCGGCAGAACGTCGTCGCCTTTCGCGAAACGCTGGACGCGCTCACGCGCAACCCGGACGGCTCTCCGAACCGGCAGGCTCGAGAGTACCTCGCCGCGCGCATGGTGGGGCGCTGGCCGAGTGGCGCTTCGCTCGTGGAAGCGCCGCATGGCGACGACCCCACGAAGGCACGGAACAACCTCTTTCGGTATCACCACGAGGACCGCGACGGGCTCAAGTGCCCGATCGGCGCGCACGTTCGTCGCGCGAACCCGCGCGACGCGCTCGCGCCTCACCCCGGCAGCGAACGATCGCTCGAAGTCAATCGGCGCCACCGCTTGCTCCGGCGGGGGCGCACCTACGGGCCGGAGCTCGCTCCCGACGCGGTCGACGGGGAGGACCGAGGGCTGATGTTCATCGCCCTCAACGCCAACATCGTCCGTCAGTTCGAGTTCGTGCAACACTCCTGGCTCGTCGATCCGCGCTTCAACGGGCTTTACGGTGAGGCGGATCCGATCGTCGGGATGGACGAGCAGAACGCGTTCACCGCGACGATCGACCCGGTGCCCGTGCGCTGCACCGGCCTGCCGCGGTTCGTGACCGTGGTCGGCGGCGCCTACTTCTTCATGCCCGGAATCCGGGCCCTCAGGTTTCTCGGCCGCCTCCCGACCGACACGAAAGCGAGCTCATGACCCCGCTGTTTTCGAATCTTCGACCGATTCGTTTGCGTTTGGGCACGTGGCTCGACGTGGTGCTGATCAGCGACCCGGAGCACATCCGGTGGCTCGATTCCCAGCAACACGTCGAGCGACGCATCGACCCCGAGCGTGGATGGTTGCACCGCATCGTCGATCGCAGGCTGCGGGTCGACATGGGTTTCGACGGGGAGGTCTTGCCCGTTTTTCGCGCGCGCTCCGACGCGAAGCGCGCCGAACGCCAACGCGAGCTCATGGCGCGTTTCGACGCCTTGCGCGGGCTGCCCGGCCCCGAGCGCAACGAGATTGCCGGATACGTCGCGAATCCCAAACAGAAGGGCCGCGACATCGGCGTGCTGGTGCAGCAATGGTGCGGTCGCCTGTTCCTCCCGCAGTACCGCGCGACCAAGGAAAGTTATGCGGCGGGGCGCCGTCTCGCCCGGTTTCCGGCGCAGTCGCCGTTTGCTGCTTGGCGTCAGCGGGTCGACGGGCGCCTCGACCGCGCCAAGGAAGTGTTGATGGACCTTGCCGAGGGCGATCTCCACTGCGTCCACGGCACCTCCATCGGCATGGAGAACGTCGTGCGCACGGTGCGGAATCTGCGGAACGCGGCGCGTTCGGAGGCGCAACGCGGCCGCTCTCTCGACGAAGTGCTGCGCGAGTGCCTGGTCGCGCCTCCGGTGGTGCTTCGCACGTGTACCGCAGACGTCGAGGCGCCGTTCTTGCGAAAGCCGCTGACTCCGCACACCCTCATCGTCGTTCTCGTTTCCCGCGCATTCGCTGCCTCGGGAGATCTGGACGTGGCCTTTCTTTCGCAGGGTTGGAGCGCGTGCCCGGCGCGGCGGGTCATCCTCGACATGCTGCGGGCCGTTTGGAGCGCGGTGCGCCAGGAAGACGGCGGGCGGCGCGTGCCGTTCGACGGCGTCGGGCGCTCCTGGGACGCACACACGGTGCACTGAGCTCTCGGGCGCCGCTAAACGGCTGCGTGGGCCGACGGACGCGCCGGTGCAGAAGGCGTGGAGGTGCTCTGCACCTCGGCCTCGACGACGGCGCCCGCCTCCATCCTCCAGAGCACGGTACCGAGCTCGGTGGCGACCGCTTCGTCGTGCGTGACGACGACGACGGTGAGCGGTTCGGCGCGGCGCATTCCCGAGAGCTCACCGCGCGCCACGCGGCGAATCAGCGTGCACACTTCGGCCGACAGCGCGCGATCGAGCGCGCTCGTCGGCTCGTCGAGCAAGAGCACCCGCGCCCCCTGAGCGAGAG
>QGUH01000315.1 GCA_003242355.1 Pseudomonadota bacterium | reverse complement strand
GCGCGAGCGCCATGCCGGCGCTCACGTCGGACGCGGAGAGCCCGTCGATCACCACCTTCGCGGCGGCATCCACGCCGAGCGCGAGCTCGAGCGCGAACAACGACGTCAGAAGCCACGGCAAAAGGCCCGGAAGCGAGGCGAGCACCGCGGCCAACACCATCCGCCACGACTCTTTTTCGAGCAGGCTCGCTTCTTCGAGCCGGCGCACCGACAAGCGGGTGAGCAAAAAGCCGAGCGCGGCGCCGGCGACGAGCACCGAGAGCGCGTAGGCGAGCCCCGGCGCCGGAGCGAGGGGCAGCGCGCGCACCCAGAACACGACCGGCACGGCGGCTCCCAGGAGCGCCATCGTCCGCAGCGCGACGAGGCCCACCCTGCGCGCCCGGGTGAGCTCGCGGCGCGTGAGCCATGCGCCGAGGCTCACCGCGAGCCCGATCGCTGCCAGGTATCCGCTGGCGCTCACGAGCGCGCGCCGGAGGTCGAGCACCGTGCCCGGGCCCCGCACGCCTTCGGGAGCGGCGAGCCGTCGGATCCAGCGCGCGTATCGCGTCTGCACGAACATCGCGCCCACGCGGCGTGCGCCGTCGAGCGTCGTGAAATCCGCGCCGCTGTCGATCCAGAACGCGCGCCAGCGGAGCACGATGCCGTTCGCCTCGTTGACGGGCATCGTCGTGGTGACGACCCAGGGGCGTTCGGTGACGTGGGCGAGCACGCTCGTGAGCCGCGCGGCCCGCTCGCGATCGGCGGGCGTCGACACCGGCTCGAGCGCCTCGATCAGCGCCGGAACCGCATACGTGTCGAAGGGGAGGAGGTCCTCGCGGCGCAGCACCGACGACTTCTGGGCGAGGCGCTCGACGCTGCGGCGTACGAGCTGTGGGCGGAAGTCGAAGGCGCGATCGCGCCAGAACCGCCGCCAAAATCCGAGCGCTCGCTCCGGGTCCGAAAGGCGCTCGGGCCCCGCGAGCTCCATGCGCGCCCCGACGGGGGCCAAGGCGAGCACCACGCGCCGCCGTGCGGGAAGCGGCAGCTCCTCGAGCTTCGGCAAGACGTGCGGTAGGGCGGCGCCACCGAGACGCGCGAGCGTGCGCGCTGCCTCTTGGTCGTCACCGGCGCGGAGCCGCTCGATGGCGGCTGCCGCGAGACTCCGTGCATCGCGCGGGTGCGGGTTCACGAAGCTCGGCAACGGCGGCTGCTCGTTCGCCGCGGGCGCCCGGGCGAGCACGGCGAGCGCCGCCATGGCCGCGAGTGAAGTGAGGATCAGGGTCAGAACGATGCTCGTGACCCGGCGGAACGCGCGGCGCACGGCGCGAGCTCAGCGCAGGAGCAGGATTCCCGCAACCGCGACGAGCACCATCGCCCCGACGACCATGATGCCGACGAGGGACGGCGCCATGCCGTTCGTCGGCAGATCGACCGGCTCGTCCGAGTGGTGCGCGGGACCCGGCGGAGGACGGGTCGTGTCGGCGTCGTCGGTGACCGCGAGCCCCGCGGCCACGGGGCTCGCGAGGCCCATCACCGTGTGCCCCACGCGCAGCCCGCGCGGCTCGGATTCTTGTTGCGCGCCGCCCACCGCGGCGTAGCTCGTCGCCTCACCACTCGCGGCGACCGCCCTGGGGGAGTGCCCCGAGGGGCTCTCGGGCAGCGGATACTTCTGGTACGTCGGCTCGGCGTCGTCCTCCGGGGGCGGGAGGCCCGGGCCATCGAACACGCCGATGATCACGGTGATGTTGTCGTGACCGCCCGCGCGGTTCGCCCGCTCCGTCAGCTCGCGGCACGCTTCGAGCGGGTCCTTGATGGTGGTGAGGACCTCGCGGATCTCGTCGCTGCGGATCATCCCGGAGAGCCCGTCGGAGCAGAGCATCAGCACGTCCCCGCGCCGAAGATCCACGTACGTGAGATCCACCTGGACCGTCTCCGCCGTGCCGAGCGCCTGGAGGATGATGTTGTTGTGCTCGAACGTCTCCGCTTCTTCTTCGGTGAGCTGCCCGGCTTCGATCAGCTGGTTGACGAGCGACTGGTCGCGGCTGACCTGAACGAGCCGGCCGTTCCTCAGGATGTACGCGCGGCTGTCGCCCACCTGTGCGACGAACAGCCGCGAGTCCATCAGCGCGGCGACCGTCGCCGTCGTCCCCATGCCGCGGCGCGTGCGGTCGGCGCGCGCTTCGTTGAAGATGCGGATGCCCGCCTCCTCCACGGCTTCGACGAGACGGCGGGCGAGCTCGTTGTGATCGGCGGGGGGCCCGTTGTCCGCGAGTCGCTCGTAGATGATGTCGACGGCGAGCTGGCTCGCCACCTCACCCGCGGCGGCCCCGCCCATGCCATCGCAGACGCCGAGCACCGTCCCGCGTTCCCCCACGATCTGCTCGCGGTCGCTCTCCATCAAGCTCCGGCTGCGCCGGGTCAGGTCCGCGACCAGGAAGTTGTCCTCGTTGTGCTCGCGTATCTGTCCGACGTCGGTCCGTCCAAAGACGCGGAGGCGAATTTCACCCGACGAAGACATCGTCATGATCGAGGGCCGCCCGTTTCGAAGTCGAGCCGAAACAGATGCTGCCCAACGCGCAGGTGGTCACCCTGGAAGAGCTCGCGCTCCCCACGCACCGCGAGGTAGGTCCCGTTGGAAGAGCCGAGGTCGTGCAACCAGAACGTATTGTTGGACGGATCGCGCGCGAACACGGCATGGCGCCGGCTCATGAACGGATCGTGGGTGAACACGATGTCGCCCGACTCTCGCCCGACGACGCTTTCGTCACGGCTGAGATAGAAGACGTCGCGCGTCACGCCCTCCACCGTGCGTTGCAAGAGACGAGCATAGCGGGGCAGGGCTGGCGAACCGAAAACCCGGGTACCATTCTCGATGGCGGGGCCGAGCCCTTTTTCCGCATCGGTCACGACCTCGAACCTTAACACCTCGAGGCCCATCAACACCAAGTCCGCGTGCTCGAGCCGTTCTGCGGCGCGGATCCGCACGTACACGCCGTTCACCGATCCCAAATCTCGCAGGAACACGCGCCCGTCGCGCAAGGAAATCCGTGCGTGTCGTGGGGAGACGTACGGATCACCGGGTAGGAGGATCGCCCCCTCCTCGCGCCCGATGTCCGTGGGGTCGGAGGTGAGCGGATACTCTCGGCCGGGCGTTCCGTCCTGCGCAATGACCACGAGCCGCGCGACCGGAGCGCTGCGGCCGAGTGGCACCTCACTGCTCTCCGAGCGCGCTCCCGCGAACGCCGTGACGGCACCGGCGGCAGGGGGCGGTGGCGTCGCTCCCGCCGAGCGGGGGACGGCCTCGGCGGTCAGGGGTGGCGCTGCCGAGAGCGGGCGACCGCACGCAACGCAGAACCGCGCGGTCGCCGGACTTTCGGCGCCACACTCGGCACAGCGGGTGCTCGCCTTCGGAGCAGCCGTTTCCGGTTTGGGCTCCGGTCGGGGAATGGCCGCAGGCACGGACCGAGCAGGCTCCAGAGGCGCGGAAGACCCCGCTGGCGGGCCGAGCCGCTGGCCGCAATCCTGACAGAAGCGCAAAGCGATCGGATTGTCGCGCCCGCAGCGCTGGCAGCGCAGCGTTGCCCCGAGTCCTTTGGTGCCGGCTTCCGTCAAGAATGTCCTCCGAGCACGATTTACCAGCGAGGCAGGGGATCGCGCACCTCGAGCACGACCTCGAACGCGACGAAATGCGCCAAGCCGAAGCCGAGGTACTCGCCCGCGCGGAGCTGACCCGCGCTGTCGGTGAAGCGCCGCAGCAGGAAGGCTCGGTACATCGGAGCGCAGCCTACCACGGTGGACTGGGTGATCTGAAACTCGAGGCCGGCGCCGAGCACTCCGACGAGCCCGCCGGTGCTCACGCCCCATTCCGAGCCGTAAACCGACAGGCCCAGACCGGTGACCGCGTACGGGGCGAGGCGCGTTCCGCGCTCGAGGTAGTAACGGAGCTCCCCCCGGAGCTGTTGCAGGATGGCGAGCCGGAGCAGATTCGACGAGTCGTGGCGGGAAAACTCGTAGGCGCCCGTGGCGAGCCACGCCCCGCGGCTCCGGTAGCCGACGCGGATCGCGAGCCCGCCCCCCGATCCGAGAACGCAATCGGCGCGTCGGTGCGTCGGGCAGAGCTGGCCACCCTCGGCAAGCGCCTCGGCCGAGAGCGCCACCCCATACTGGAGGTAGTCCAGGCTGTTGGGCGGGGGATCGGGCGCCGCCGCCTCCTCGGCCGTAGCGGTGCTCGCGAGCAACGCGCCGGCCAGTGTGAAAACGCTCTGGACCGTTGCGCGCAGCATGGGATTCGAGGAGCAGCCTTGACTCGGGCGACGGCCTTCGTTTAATGCCGGGTCGGGTTCTGAGGAAGCGCTTTCATGGAAATCTACCTCGACAGACGCGCGGTTCGCCAGATTCGCTTGTCCGCTCAGGAGGCCATCGAGGAGGACGACACCGAGTCGTTGCGTGAAGACATCCTCGAGGCGTTCACGGAGGAGCAGGTCGAAGAGATCGAGCGCCGCCTCGACAACGGCGACTTCTACGAGCTGCTCACCGACGTGCTCGACGAGTGGAGCGGTGACGACGTAGACGAGTTGTTCGAGCTCCTGGAAACTCAGCTCGGAGAAGTCGGTATCGACCTCAAGACCGAGTCCAAGGGCGACGACGACGGGGGCGACGACGATGAGGACGTCGACGACGAGGACGACGAGGACCTCGACGACGACTACCTGGACGACGACGACGAAGACGAGGACGAAGAGGAGTGACGGGGGGGCGCTTGCGCCCCTTCCGCGCCCGTGATCCTCTGCCGAACGTAGGCGGGACAGCCGCGCCCATCGCTGGGTGCGAGCGAGGGGCAAAGCTCCGTCCCGCAGCGCGCAAAGCGTGAGTCGGGCGCGGCCTCCACGAGCAGCCGCGCCGCGGCGCAGGCGCCTTCGCGATCGCCCATCGCGAGCGCCATCCGGGCCTCTTCGAACAGCGCATCGTCGCCGAGCAGGCTCTTCGGATGATCCGTCCACACGCGACGGAACTCGGCGCGCGCCCTGGCAGCGTCTCGGAAGGCATCGCGGTGGATCTCGGCGATGCGAAAGCGCGCTTGAGCAAACGCAGGGCGCTCGTAGCTCCCCGTGATGCGGGACCTTTCCCGCTCGGCCAGGAGCGCCTCGAGGTGAGTCAGAGCGCGTGCTGGCCTTTCGAGAGTGAGCTCGAGCTCTGCGGCGCGAAGCAGCGCCTGATCCCAGTAGCCGCCTTCCGGATACGGGAAGCGGCGGGCGAGATCGACGTAGGCCGCGAGCGCGTCGGTCGTGCGCCCGAGCGCCTCCAACCGCTTGGCGTGCTCGTAGCGGAGCCGCTCTTCCACCTCCCGCCCTTCGAGCTCCCGCGCCAGCGCGAGCGCCAGAGCTGCGGCCGCTTCGGGCCCGCGCTGCGCGCTTACGTGATCGAGGTAATCGCTCGCGGCGCGCTCGGCGAGCCCCGAGTCGGGGAACGCCCGCACCGCGGCGATGAGGAGCGAAAACCCACGTTCCTGGTCTCCACGCCCGAGCACCAGTCGGGCGCGGGCGAACGCCGCCCGGGGGGCACGGGCGCTCGTGCCGGAGG
>QGUH01000314.1 GCA_003242355.1 Pseudomonadota bacterium | reverse complement strand
CCCATATCCACGTCCCCCACCTTCAGGGCGACCGCATGCCAGAAATCGACCCGCCCGGACGCGAGGATGCGCCAGCCCACGAACTTGCCGTCCCAGAGCTTCGCCTCCACGTCCACCATTTGCAGAAACCGCGGAAACCCGCGTTCGATGACGGCGACCACGTCGTCCCGATAGATGGTTCCGCGCGACGCGGGCTCGGTAGGCGCAGGCGCAGGCGGCACGGGAGGCGGAGCGAACTCCGGAGCAGGACCTTCGAGAACCGGACGCCCGGAGCAGCCCACGGCCGCCACCACCAGAGTCGTCGCGACGATTCTGCGGAACGAGCAGCGAGTCGATGGCCGCATCACGCGGGCTACTATCACCCACACGCGCCACTGGGGCAAGCGCCCGGGGCTCACGCCCCCGAAAGCGAATCCGCCGTGGTTTGCGCGCGACGGACGCTCGTGTTTCGATGCGCCCCACGCGTCGTTCGTCGGAGCTCCTCGCACCCGACGCAACGCTCGTCGCATCCCGGGCTGAGACGGCGAGTGAAGAGACGACGAATCACTTCAATCTGATTCGATCACCAACGGAGTTATCGTACCTAACGAACGACGTCTTCGGCTCTCGTCGTGCACTGCATCCTTCGACTGCTAGGCTGAAGGGGTCGCGCGATCGTTGCGCGAGGCGGGCACGGCGCGCTCCCGCCGGAAAGGTGATGGATGCAAATCACGACTCGGCTCGTTTGCCCGTCATCGATACACCGCGCACCGTACGCCCTGGTGCTCGCGCTCGCCGCGTGCACGGGCACGGTGGAGCTCCCCGACGATTCACCGAGTGACCCCGCGTCGACGGGCGGTACCTCGAGCGTCGTCACGCCTCCCGTCGGGCAAGGCGGGCAAGGCACGAGCCCCGTCGGGCAGGGGGGAAGCAGCGCTTCGGGTGCGGGCGATCCGGTTGCGGCGTGCGCGTCGCCGAATCCCGGCACGGCGCCGCTTCGGCGTCTGAGCAACGCCGAGTACCAGAACACCCTCACCGATCTGTTCGCCGCGGCGCCCGGGCTCTCCGCGGTCATCGAAGAAGCCGTGCGCGCGATGCCCGCGGAGACGGAGTCTCTCGGCTTCCGCAACAACGCGGAGCTGCTCACCGTCCAATCCCTCGTCGCTCAAAAGTACATGGACGCCGCGGAACGAATCGCAGCGGCGGCTGCCACTGCGCCAGGCATTCTGCCCTGTGAGCCCGAAGCGGGCGCCGAGCTCGAGTGCGGCAAAAAGCTCGTCGCCGACTTCGGCAAACGCGCCTACCGCCGTCCGCTCACCGATGCCGAGCGCGCGCGCTACGAGGCACTCTTCGAGGAGATCCTGACGGCAGATGGGTTCACGGCCGCGGTCGAGGCTTTCCTCTACACCGTCCTTTTGTCACCGAACTTCCTCTACCGGGTCGAGTCGGGAGAGGCCGGAGGCAACGAAGCCATCACGCGGCCCACGCCATACGAGATGGCGTCACGTCTGTCGTACACGTTCTGGCAATCCGCTCCCGACGCGGAGCTGCTCGCGGCGGCAGAAACCGGGGAGCTCGGAACCCCCGAAAAGATCGAGGCGCGCGCCCGAGCGATGCTCACCGATCCCCGCGCCGAGCGGCTGTTCCGCTACTTCGAGGAGTGGCTCGACCTCGATCGCCTCGAAGGCCTCTCGCGCGATCCTCGGGTTTTTGGGGCTCTGCCCGACGAGCTCGCCGAGTGGCAACGCGAAGAGACGCGCGCGTTCGTGAGCGCGCTGCTCCGCCGCAACGACGGCAGCTTCACCGAGCTCCTGACGGCGCCGTACACGTACGTGAATCGCGGCCTCGCGCGACACTACGGGTTGCCCGAGCCGAGCGAAAATGGCTTCGTGCGCGTCGATGCCCCCGAGCGCTCGGGGGTGCTGACGCAGGCGATGCTCATCGCGCACGACAAGCCCAGCCGCACGTCGATCGTCAAGCGTGGGCTCAAGATCCGGACGGACTTTTTGTGCCAGAACGTGCCCGCGCCGCCCAACGACGTCGCGCTCGACCTCGAGGGGCTCGGCGAGGGACTGAGCCAACGCGAGCGGCTCGAGCTCCATCGCACGGAACAGGGCTGCGCGAGCTGTCATTCGCGCCTGGATCCGGTCGGGCTCGTGTTCGAATCGTTCGACGCGGTCGGGCGCTACCGGACGACGGACGAAGACGGAAATCCGATCGACACGAGCGGAGAGCTCTCGTTCACCCTGGACGCCGATGGTCCCGTGGCAGACGCCCGGGAGCTCGGCGCGCGTCTCGCAGGGAGCGCCGAGGCGCGCTCTTGCTACGTCAAGCAAACCTTCCGCTTCTTCTTCGGGCGGGACGTCGAAGCGGCCGACGCCTGCTCCATCGCCGTGCTCGAGCAGGCCTTCGCGGAGAAGCAGAGCCTCTCCGAGCTGCTCGTCGCGCTGACACGCACCGACGCATTCTTGTATCGGCCTCGACTGGAGGAACGACCGTGAAGCGACTCTCTCGACGTACGCTGCTCCGCGGCGCAGGCGGCATCGCGCTCGGCCTGCCCTTTCTCGAAGCCATGGCGCCGGCGAGCGCCCGCGCTCAAGCGACCACCGCGCCTCGCCGCATCCTCTTCCTCTTCCAAGCGAACGGGGACGAGACGAAGGCGCGCTTCCCGGTGGTGAACGGCGAAACGGATTTCGAGCTCGGGGAGTTCTTGAAGCCCCTCGAGCCCTATCGGAACGAGCTCTTGTTCCTGAATCGCCTGCACCGGCGCTTCTACGAGCTGCCGGAAGGGCAACGGGCCGACAACCACCAGCAGGGTGGGAGCTCGCTCGCTCCGTGGCCGAGCGGCCAAGGCTCCTTCCCGATCGGCGGTACCGAGGATCAGACGATCGGCTACGTCGAAGGGCCGAGCGCCGACTATGCAATCGGTGATCGAGTCGTGAAGGCCGACTCGAGCATTGCACATCGCCACCTCGTCTTCCGAGTCGGTGGTCGCAACAACGACATTTGGAACCTCCACTCCCACGCGGGTCCCGTGGGCCAGCAGAACCCCGTCCCTCCCGACACCGACCCCTTCGCGGCATACAAGCGGCTGTTCTCGTTCGAATCGACGGATCCGGAGGCGACCGCGATGCTCGCGCGCCGGCTCAGGAAGCAGCAATCGGCGCTCGATCTCGTGCTCGAGGAGCTCGGCGGCCTCCGCTCGCGCGTGAGCAGCGCCGATGTGCGCAAGATCGACCAACACACGGAAGCCCTGCGCGACATCGAGCGCACGCTCTCCAAGACCTCGTCGGGCGGCGCATGCTCGCCGCTGGATCTCGGCGGTGAAATCAAAGTGTACGACGACGCGAACCACGAGGTCGTCGGCGAGCTCTTCTTCAAGATCGGCGCGCTCGCGTTCGCCTGCGACCTCACGCGCTCCATCAACTTCAACTGGAGCGGCAACACCAGCAACCGCGTGTACCGAAACCTCGGGCTCACCGAAGGGCACCACGACTTGTCCCACGACAGCTCCGCCGAGTCCTTCGCCAAGATCCGGGCGATACACGCACACCTTTGGACGCTGAACACCCGCTTGTACGACCTCTTGAAGGCGACTCCCGACGGAGATGGCACGCTCTGGGACCACACGCTCATCGTCCACTGGAACGAGCTGGGTCAGGGCGACAAGCACTCGATCGAGGACGCTTTGGTCGTGTTCGCCGGCGGCGCCCACGGCTATTTCCAGAAGGGCCGGCTCATCGACTACGGGGGAAAGACCTCGTTCAGCGACATGCTGGTCACCTGCTTCCACTACATGGGCTTCGACGACGTCACCGAGTTCGGCGACGAGCGCCTGCGCCTGAAAGGCGCCCTCACCGGTATCCAGGCCTGAGCCTCGAGCCTGCCCCTCCTCGAGAACGCTCGTATCTCGGGCATCCCCCGATGTCGGCTCGTACCGCCCGATCCGGTCGCGATGGGTGAGTTCGAGAACGCTTCCAGCTCGGGCTTCCCCCCATTTGGGCGTATTCGTCGTCTCGCTTCGAGAAGCCAACTCGTGCACGACGTCTCGACTCGAGACGGCACCGTGTTGGACCATGGCGCGAAAATTACGAGAAATCTGCCACAGAGAAGGCCCCCGCAGGTCGGCACGCGCCCTGCAATAGGGAGAAGTAGCTGGCGGCGCCATCGGCCTCCCCCTCCCGATTGGACGGTCGCCAGCGCTTACTCCTCAACGGCCTGAGACCTCGTTCCCACCTCGGGCCGTTGCCCTTTTCCATCGGACCGCACTCGCTCCGCCCAAGCCACGGACCATCCCTTTTAGTGGTGCAGCCATCGGATGTGGTTTCGGTCGAGCCCCACGTATCGCCAGCACGTCCCCTCCAGGGCGCTCCCGCGGAATGGGCGAGAACCCGGGTCGGTCCCACGGATCGGTGCTCGGCCGATTCCGCAACGGAGCACGACGGCCATGGGCGTTCGCGCGCGTGCGTTTTCGAAGTGGGTCCGTCGGGAAATCTGATAGTTGCGACAGGGCCATGATGCGTTCCCGTGCCGTGCGGACGAGTCCCGATGTCGCGACTTTCGATTCCCGCTTCGGTCGCCCACGAATGGCGCTCCTGCTGCTGCTCGGCGCGACGGCGTGCCGCGCAACGCCGCCCGCCGATCCGGCGCCGCACACGGCTCCAGTCGCGTCCGAGCCAACGATGGCCGGCGCTCCGCCTACGGCGACCACTCCTCCTCCCCCCCCCGATCGGGTTCCGTTCGGCACCATCGATCGCTGGGACCCCGCCCTCGACGCCATCGTTCCCGCCGATTGGAAGATCGAGAAGATCGCGGAGGGGTTTTCCTGGTCCGAAGGGCCGCTCTGGGTTTCCTCGGGTGGTTACCTGCTGTTCACGGACGTCCCCGGCAACACGCTTCACAAGTGGTCGGAGCAGGGCGGCCTCGAGGTGTACCTGAAGCCATCCGGCCTCGAACGGCCCGACCCGAAGATTACGCGCGAAGCCGGGCTGAACGGCCTGTGCCTCGAGTCCGAGTCGAGCATCCTCGCCGCGGATTCCGGCAACCGCACCGTCGTGCGGCTCGATCTCGCAACGAAGACGAAGACGCCGCTCGCCACCGGGTATCAAGGGCGCCGCTTCAACAGCCCCAACGATCTGTGTCGTCGCTCGGACGGCATCGTCTACTTCACGGATCCGCCGTACGGGCTCACCGGTATCGGCGACTCCCCGGCGAAGGAGCTCGCGTTCAACGGCGTCTACCGCCTGGACGCAAACGGTCAGGTTACCCTGATCGACGATCAGTTGAGCTATCCGAACGGCATCGCTCTCTCGCCGGATCAGCGAACCCTGTACGTCGCCAACAGCGATCGCGAGCGCCCCATCTGGATGGCGTATTCCCTCGACGACTCGGGAAACGTTCGCGACAAGCGCGTCTTTGCCGACGCCAAAGATCTCGTCGATGACTCGGCCTTCGGCGCTCCCGACGGCCTCACCGTCGCGGCCGACGGCACCTTGTTCGCGACCGGTCCCGGTGGCGTCATCGTGATCTCGCCCGCCGGAAAGCGGCTGGGCCGAATCGCGACGGGAAAGCCCATTCCAAATT
>QGUH01001327.1 GCA_003242355.1 Pseudomonadota bacterium | reverse complement strand
CGCGCGGGTCGCACACTCTTCCCGGTTGCGTGTGGGGCTGGGACAAGGTCGTGTGGTCGGCCGAGCCGCTGCCCGAGGGGCCCGACGGGCCGGCGCTGCGCCTGACCTACGTGTCCCCGGACGGCGAGGAGGGATATCCGGGCACCGTCACCGCGACGACGATTTACACGTTGACGCATGGCAACGAGCTCCGGGTCGACATGGAGGCGACCACCGACAGGCCGACGCTCGTGAACATGGCGCACCACAGCTATTGGAACCTCGGCGGTCACGATTCGGGGCCCATCACCGACCACGAGCTCGAGCTGTACGCGGACAAGTACACGCCCGGAGATCCGATGGTGCCGACGGGCGAGATCAAGTCCGTGAAGGGAACACCTTTCGATTTTCTGGTGAAAAAGCCAATTGGCCGCGATCTCGCGGCCGTCGGCGGCAAGCCGGCGGGTTACGACCACAACTTCGTCGTCAATGGCGACCCGAACAGCCTGCGGCCGGTCGCGCGTCTCAGCCATCCCAAGAGCGGTCGGGTGTTGCAGATTGAGGCGAACCAGCCGGGAGTGCAGTTCTACACGGGCAATTTCCTCGATGGCTCGGCGCAGGGCAAAGGGGGCGCCGTGTATGCCCAGTACGGCGGTTTGTGCCTCGAGACGCAGAAATTCCCGAACGCGATCAACGTGCCGGCGTGGCGCGAGCAGGTGATCCTGCGGCCGGGCCAGACGTATCGGCACACGATGGTGCACCGCTTCTCGGTCGAGTAGTCGGCGTCCGTCAACCGAGCCTCCCCGGGGCCGAAACTCGCCGGCCACCTTCCCGTACATGCGTGTTATGGAAGCCGGGCGCTTGGGTTCGGTCCGGTGCTACTCGGCCGACCGCGCCGCGATCGACTTCCGTGAGGGGGTCATCGCGAGTCCACTTCGACGTCCGAGGAGGCTTCCGTGAGACTGACCGCGAACGATTCCATCCCTGGTTTCCTGCTGTGGGCATTGTTCGGACTCTTTATTGCCACGGTCGGGTGCAGCAAGAAGGAGAGCCCGGCCGGCACGAGCGGTGCCGCGGTGACGCAGGACACGCCGGCGCGGAAGCCGGTGAAGCTCGCGTTCGTCACCAACAACGCGAGCGAGTTCTGGAAGATCGCATCGGCTGGCGTCCGCAAGTACGAGAGCGAGGGCAAGGTCCAGGTGGACGTGAAGATGCCCTCGAACGGCACCACCGAGGAGCAGAACCAGATTCTCGAAAACCTCGTGAGCCAGGGCTACGACGCGATCTCCGTGAGCGCGATCGCGCCGAACGATCAGGTCGGCATGCTCAACAAGGTGGCCGAGAAGACGAAGTTGCTCACCTTCGACTCGGACGCACCGAAGTCGAACCGCCTCCTTTACATCGGCACGAACAACCGTGAAGCGGGCAGGGCGCTCGGCAAGGAGATCGTCAAGCTGCTGCCGAATGGTGGGAAGATGGCGGTCTTCGTGGGAACGCTCGCGGCGGACAACGCAGCGCAGCGCCTGCAGGGCATTCAGGACGCGATCGAAGGACACAAGATCGAAATCGTCGATCGGCGCGAGGACAACACCGACCGCGCCAAGGCGCG
>QGUH01000313.1 GCA_003242355.1 Pseudomonadota bacterium | reverse complement strand
GGGGTGGCCTGCTTTCCCGAGCCGGCACGCGCCTTGCTCGGTGGTTGGGTGGAGCATCCAGGAGCGGGCCATGTTGCACGAGCCGCAGACGGGGATCGCGGAACGCCCCATGATCTTGCGCTTCGAGAGCTTCGCCATCGACGCGGATCTCGCCGTTCCCCCGCGCCCCTTCGGGACGGTGTTGTTCGCGCACGGGGCGGGCAGCAGCCGCAGGAGCCCTCGAAGTCGCTACGTCGCCGAACGGCTCCGCGAGCAGGCCGGCGTGGCGACCGTCGGCCTCGACCTTTTGAGCCCGGCGGAAGCGGAAGCGGATCGCCTCGCGGATCATTTGATGTTCGACGTTCAAATGCTCGCGCAGCGCCTCGTCGCCGCGACGGATTGGATCGCGGGCGACGATCGGCTGGGACAACTTCCCATCGGCTATTTCGGCGCAACGACGGGCGCGGCTGCCGCCCTGCTCGCCGCGACGGCGCGGCCGCAGGTGCGCGCGGTCATCTCGGAGGACGGCAGACCAGACCTCGCGGGGGAGGCGCTCGAAGCAGTACGGGTCCCGACGCTGTTCATCGTGGGGGACGACGACCCGGCGGGGCTCGAGCTCAACCGCAGTGCCCGTGCGCATCTGCGCGCGCGGAGCGAGCTGCGCACCGTTCGGGGGGCGTCGAACGGCGACGGAGAAAGCGCCGTTTTCGAGGCCCTGGCAGACCTCGCCACCCAGTTTTTCTCTCGACACTTGGGCTAACGGCACGCTCCCTCCGAAATGCATCCGGAACCGGTGGGACGAGCGGCGCCACGAGCTCCGCCCCGCCCCCGAGGCCAGCCAGTTTCTCGCCGCCGTTTTTCCGTTGGCGACGGGCATGGGGCCGACGGGGCTGACCGGAACTTAACGGCGGCTGAACGCCGCTTGCCCGGTCGTTGACTGGCCGTCGAGCGGGGCCAATCCTGTGTTCGATGCGCCGCCGTTCGCTGTTCCCCGTCGTCGCGCTGAGCTCGTGGCTCGGCGCTTGCGACTTGAGCCATGCCGCCGCACCGCGGCGGACCGAGGCGCGCGCGGAGGTTTCGGCCCAGAGCCAGGCGAGCGGCGACAAAGCGAGCACGGCGACGGGCGACAAGGGGCGCCTGGTGTGGTTCGAGGGCGCCTGCGATGCGTCGGGAGCCGTGCCTCTCGACGAGCAGCGGTTCATCGTCGCCGACGACGAGGACAACGTGCTGCGCGTATACGATGCCGACCGCGGCGGCGCGCCGCTCATGCGCATCGACGTCTCGCCCAAGCTCGCGCTCCGCAAACAGAAGGATCCGGAGTCGGACATCGAAGGAGCGACGCGCGTCGGCGACGTCGCGTTCTTCATCACGTCCCACGGCCGCACGCGCAAAGGCAAGCGCGACCCCGATCGCTTCTTGTTCTTCGCGACCGAGCTGCCCCGCTCGGGACCGGAGGTGCACGTTCACGGACAGCCGTACCGGCGCCTGCTCGAGGACATGCTCGCCGATCCCAAGCTGGCTCCGTTCGAGCTCGAGCGCGCCGCCGAGCTTGCTCCCAAGGAGCCGGGCGGGATGAACATCGAGGGGCTCACGGCCGCGCCGGACGGGAGCCTGTGGATTGGGTTCCGGAGTCCCGTGCGCGAGGGGCGAGCGCTCGTCGTGCGCCTCGAGAACCCGAAGGAGGTCCTGGCAGGCAAACCGGCTCGCTTTTCGAGCGTGCACCGGCTCGACCTCGGGGGGCTCGGCATCCGCGCGCTGTCCTCGCATCGCGGCAGCTATCTCATCGCCGCCGGGCCGACGGGCGAGGGCGGCCCGTTTCGCCTCTACCGCTGGGACGGCGCCGGCCAACCGAAAGCCATCGAGCGCATGGACCTCGGAGATCTCACGCCCGAAGGCTTCTTCACGCCGGAGGAGCGCGATTCCGTGCTCGTGCTGAGCGACGATGGCAAGGTCGAGATCGACGGCCGTGCGTGCAAGAAGCTCAAGGACCCTTCCCGCAAGCGCTTCCGCGGGGTTTGGCTGAAGCTCCCGGATCATGCGGGTCCTGGTCGTTGACGATCACGATGAGGTGCTCACGCTCGTCGAGCGGGCCCTCGTGCGCGACGGGCACACCGTGCTCACGGCACCGTCCGCCGAGAGCGCGCTCGAAGTGCTCGAGCACGGACCGGTGGAAATCGTCGTGCTCGACTTGGGGCTCCCGGGGGCTTCTGGCGAAGAGCTGTGCCGCACGCTCCGGCAGCGCGGCGATCTGCCTGCGATTCTGATTCTGACCGCGGAAAATGCGGTGGCCTCGCGCGTGCGCTGTCTCGACGCGGGAGCGGACGACTACCTCGGCAAACCGTTCGCCGTGGCCGAGCTGCGAGCACGCGTGCGGGCGCTGGCACGGCGCGCTCGTGTGGCGCGACCTTCCCTGTACAGGAAGGGCGCGATCGAGCTCGACTTCGGCGCGCGCCGTGCCTTCGTCGCCGGGCGCGAGGCGCCGATCACGACTCGGGAATGGGCGATTCTCGAGGTGTTGGCGGCCGAAAATGGCCGCGTCGTCCCGCGGCGGGACCTGCTCGATCGGATTTGGAAGGACAACGATCCGGCCGCGGCGGCGAGCCTCGAGGTGTTGATCGGCCGCATCCGCAAGAAGCTCGGGGTGGATGTGGTCCGCACGGTGCGCGGAGAGGGCTACGCTCTCGCCGATGACTGATACCGGCCGTCCTCACGCGGCGAGGACGCGGCGCCGCAGCATGGCGTTCCGGGTCGCGTGGGTGTCGGTGACGAGCGCCGCGCTGGGCGGGCTGCTCGCCGCGGTGGTCGCCATCGTCGCCGTCGACCGGCTGATCGCGGAGCACGTCGATCAGCGGCTTCGTGCCGCGGTGGTCACGCTCGCGGGCGAGCTCGACGAGGACGAAGAGGGGGAGTGGGATCTCGTCGCAACCCTCGACGACGAGAACGACGAAATCGTCGAGAGCGGGATTCGCCTCGCCGTGTTCGAGGACGGTCGGGCGGTGGCGGGCGATGCGTGGATCACGCCGCCTGCGCCGGGGGAGTGCGCATCGTACGGCGACGTCGGCTCGCGCGTGCGCGCGTGCGCGCGTGCCTACCGATCCTTGGTGCTCGTCGCCGCGCAGGCGAGCGACGTCGCGCGCTTGCGCGTGTTGTATGCGCTCTCGGCGCTCGGCGCGGTCGCGCTCGGCGCCGGCACCGGGCTCGTGCTCGGCGTCGGGTTGACGCGCTGGGCGGTCGGGCCGCTCGAGCGGCTCGCGGGTGCGTTGCGCCACGCACGTCCCGACGCCGACCCAATCGCGCTCGGTCCGTCGAGCGACTGTGAAGAGGTCGAAGCCATTCGCAGCGCGCTCGTCGAGCTCATGCAGCAGAGCCGCGCTCTGCTCGAGCAGGCGCGGCGCTTCGCGGCGGACGCGGCCCACGAGCTGCGCACGCCGCTCACCGCGCTGCGGGCCGAGCTCGAGCTTTTGGCCGAGGAGACCACCGGCACCGACCGCGCCGCCCTCGAGCGCGCGCACGCGCGCGTCACGCGGCTTTCGACCTTGGTCGAGCGGTTGCTCGTGCTCGCGATTCCCCCGGAGCATCTCGAGCGCGGCTTCGAAACGATCGCGGTCGCCGACGTCGTCACTCAAGAAGTCGCGGAGCTTTCGCCTCCGGAGCGGGAACGCGTGCGGCTCGAGCTTTCGGGGGATGGTCTCGTGCGCGGCGACACGCGTCTGCTCGGCTCACTCGTTGCGAACGCCGTCGGCAACGCGCTCAAGTTCGCGCCCGAAGGGCCCGTGACCGTCCGGGTCACGGACGTGGAGCCCGCGGAAGTCGTGCTCGAAGTGGAAGACGAGGGCCCCGGGATCCCCGAAGCGCTCCGCGCGCGCGTGTTCGAGCCGTTCTACCGCGCGCGACCGCGCGGCGTGGCGGGCCACGGCCTCGGCCTCGCCCTCATCGCCCACATCGCGCGCGTGCACGGCGGCCGCGCCGAGATCCGCGACGCTGCACCCGGCACGCGCGTCGTCGTGCACCTACCCGCCTGGACACCGGGCCCGCGGTGAGCGGCCGGTGAACGGCTCGTCGCCGCGGAGCACCCTCCGGCGGCGGGCCGAGGGTCGCTCCCGCTATCGAAGAGCAGCGATGTAGACGCCGCCTAATGGGCAGGGATGAGCGGCGTGGGGCCTATCGGCGTCACGAGGCAGCTCGCTCGAAGGCCCCGCCCTGCTGCGCGCCGCGCTCAAACCGGTGCGGCCGTGCTTGCGGGTTCGTTCGTTTCGGAGGCTGCGCTCTGGGGCCCCTCGAAGCGATTGTGGAGGCGGACGGGGGCCATCATGTTGCGGCGCATGCGCATGTTGATGAGCTCCACCATCAACGCGAAGCCCATCGCGAAGTAGATGTAGCCCTTCGAGATGTGCTGGCCGAACCCTTCGGCGACCAACATCACGCCGATGAGGAGCAGGAACGAGAGCGCCAGGATCTTCATCGTCGGGTGGCGATCGACGAAGTTGCTGATGGGCCCCGCGAAGATCAGCATCACGATCACGGCGACCACCATCGCGACCATCATGATGCCGATCGAGGGCGCCATGCCGATGGCGGTGATCACCGAGTCGAGCGAGAACACGATGTCGAGCAGCATCACCTGCACGATCACCATCGCGAACGACGCGACGCGTTTGGCCGTCTTTTCGGCGTGCTCGACCTCGAGCCGCTCGTGGATCTCGTAGACGGCCTTGCCGACCAGAAACAGCCCGCCCACGAGCAGAATCAGGTCACGCCCCGAGAACGCCCGCTGGAATGCGTAAAAGAGCGGTCGGGTGAGCCCCATCATCCAGGAGATGGTGAACAGAAGCCCGATGCGCGTGAGCAGCGCGAGCGACAGGCCGAGCGTCCGTGCGCGCGGCTGCTCCGCCTTCGGCAGCCTCGAGCTCAGAATCGAGATGAAGACGATGTTGTCGATGCCCAGCACGATCTCCATGGCGGAGAGCGAGAGCAGGGCGATCCAGCCCTCGGCCGTCGAAAAGGCACTGAAATCGAACATGCGGCCGGAGATATAAGCGTTCGCTATCCTGCCGGGGAGCGTTCTCGACGCGCCGTTCGACGCAACACGACTTTTCTCAAGCAGGTCGCGGGGCTGAGCGAGCCCGCCCGTCCGGCCGCAACCGTCCCGATACCCGTGCCCGCGCGGATTTCCACGGGCGAGCGCCCCGCCAGGCTCTTCTCCGGACGAACGCGCGCCCCTCGCCGAATAGGTCGTTGTCGGAACGCCGTCGGATCATAGACTCGCGCGCGTGACCGGACCCCTGTCGCTTCTCACCCGCCTCTGGTTTTGCTGGGTCACATGGTTCCGCGTTCTGTTCGACGGCGCGTTCGCCGCGCGCGTGTACGCCCTGTGGCGGCCACCGCTCGAGCTCGGGCCGAAAGCAGAAGCGAAAGAGCCGGAGCTTGCGCCCGCGCCGGCGCCCGCACCGGCGCCGAAGCTCGGACCCTCACCGGAAGCGGGGGGGGGGGCCCTGCAGCGGCCCGCGCGGCCCCAGGCGGAAGGGGCCCCCACGGCTTCGGGGCGCGGGGAAACCAGCCGGTCCCCGAAGCCGGAGGCAGCGCAGACG
>QGUH01001326.1 GCA_003242355.1 Pseudomonadota bacterium | reverse complement strand
TTCCCGGTGGTCCTGCGCGGGCCGGGGGGCCTCGACCCGCCGATCGGCGGGAGGGAAACGGAGCCCCGCGACCCCGGGGCCGCCCTCGAGCGCACGCGCCCGCTCACCACCAACCTCACCGCACCGGACGAGGCCTGCCCCACCTGGCGCGCCACGTACCTGCGTCTGCTCGAGTTCGAACGCGAGCTCATGGATCACGTCCACCTCGAAAACTACGTCCTCTTTCCTCGTGCGTTGGAGGGTCGCTGATGTCGCTACCCCGCATCGATTTGGATCGCCGCGCGTGGACGCTGCTCGGCGTCACGCTCGTCTTCGCTTTCACGCTCCTCGGCTTCATGGGGCGCGAGATTTATCGGCAAGCGCCGCCCATTCCCGAGCGCGTCGTCACCGAGTCCGGTGAGCTCGTCTACACGCGCGACGACATTCTCACCGGACAGCTCGTGTGGCAAACGACCGGCGGGCAGCAGCTCGGCTCGATTTGGGGCCACGGCGCGTACCAGGCTCCCGATTGGACCGCGGATTGGCTGCATCGCGAAGCGACGGCGCTGCTCGACGTCTGGTCGCAACGCGAGCACGGGGTCCCCTACGCCGAAGCGCCGCCCGAAGCGCGGAGCGCGCTCGAGTCGCGCCTGCCGCGCGCGCTGCGCAAGAACACCTTCGATCCCGAGACGGGCACGCTCGTCATCTCGAACGACCGCCGGCTCGCGATCGAGCAAACCTCGGATCACTACGAGAAGCTCTTCGGCGGCGACCCCGAGCTTCGGCTCCTGCGCGAGTCGTACGCCATGCAGGAGGTCGTCGTGCCGGACGCGGCGCGCCGCGAAAAGCTCGGCGCGTTCTTCTTCTGGACGAGCTGGGCGGCCGTCACCGAGCGCCCCGGGCTGCCCATCACCTACACCAACAACTGGCCCCACGAGCCGCTCGTGGACAACCGCCCGTCGGGCGCCAACGTGGTGTGGTCGCTCGTCAGCATCGTGCTCTTGCTCGCGGCCATCGGCGGCGTCGTCGCCTATCGCGCCGCGCGCGGCGAGGACGGGCCCGCGGTGCGCCCACCCGAGGTCGATCCGCTGAGCCGCATCACGCTCACGCCGTCGATGCGCGCCGTGGCGAAGTACCTGGGCGTGGTAGCGGCCCTGTTCGTCGTACAAGTGCTGCTCGGCGCGCTCACTGCGCACTACACGGTCGAGGGCCAGGACTTCTTCGGCATTCCTCTGTCCAAGTGGCTGCCGTACAGCCTGACGCGCACCTGGCACATCCAAACGGCGATGTTCTGGATCGCGACGGCGTTCCTCGCGGTCGGGCTGTTCATCGCGCCCGTCGTCGGCGGCCACGAGCCGCGCTACCAGCGGCTCGGCGTCAACGTTCTGTTCGGCGCGTTGCTCTTGGTCGTCGGCGGGTCGCTCGCGGGCGAAGCGTTGGCCATCCACCAGAAGCTCGATCTCGAAAGCTCGTTCTGGCTGGGGCACCAGGGTTACGGGGAAACCGACCTCGGGCCGGTCGGGCAACTCGGGTGTTTCCCGGGCCTCGGGCTTTGGCCCGGGCCCCATCTCGGCCCCGGTGGGCCCCAACCCCGGGAAAAAAGGGGCTCC
>QGUH01000312.1 GCA_003242355.1 Pseudomonadota bacterium | reverse complement strand
GGGTGAGCAGTTTATCAGATCCTCGCGCAGCGCCTTGCGCACGATCGTCCGCACCTCGACCTGATCGAAGGGCTTGGTGATGTAGTCGAACGCGCCGGTCTTCAGCGCCTCCACGGCGTTGTCGACGGTGCCGTGCGCGGTCAGCATCACCACGGGGAGCTCGTCGTCGAGCGCCATGATGCGGCGCAACAGCTCCATGCCGTCGAGCTTCGGCATCCGGAGATCGGTGATGACGAGGTCGATGTGGTGCTCGCGCAAGAACGCGAGCGCTTCCTCGCCATCCTCGGCAGTGTGCACGTCGTAACCGTCGCGCTCGAGCTGCGCGGAAAGCACGCGACGCAAGTTGGGTTCGTCGTCGACTACGAGGATTTGTTTGCGTTCGGGGAGCATGGGGGGAAGCCCTGCGCGCCTCAGCGGCAGCGGGAGCCGGGGATCGCCGCCGGCAAGGCCGGACAGTAGAACAGCGCGGCGCGCGCGCTACCCGGCGCGCCCGCCGCAATGATGTCTCGGGCCCCGACACGCGCTGCGGCAAGCCCTCGGCCCAGCCCGTCCCCGTTCTGCGCGGACGAGAGAAATTTGACGTCGACGGGTTCGGCGTCCCCCGGGGCTTCCACGTCTTAGACCCCGATGGCGCCTTCCCGGGCCATGCCCCGCCCCGAAAGGCCGGGTGCGCCCGGGAGGACCTCGTTGTCGCCATCGCCGTCCACGTCCCCGAGCACGAGCGCGCTGCCGAGCTCCGCCCCGCCACAGCCGGTCACCTCGCCGGTCTCGCGGCACTCGAGGCGCGCCACGGGCGCCGCGTCCTCGACACGAATGCAGGCCTCCGAACCAACCTCGAGCAACGGCTCGACCTCGAGCACGGTGATCGCGTGCCCGTCGCCGACCACGAGCTCGGGCTCGGCGTCCCCCGGGGTGACCGGACCGAGCGCGAGGCTGCGGCCGAACCCCGGGGCCGCCTCGACGCACGCGACGGGCGCCGGCGCCTCGTCAGCCGCTCCGCGAAAGAGGTGGACGCGCCCCACCGCGGGCGAACCGACGGCAATGACACGCGCCTCGTCGAGGCGAGCCGCGGCCACGCTCACCCCGAACCCCTCCTCCCAGCCCTGCGCGGGAACGAGCTCGACCGGCTCGGCGCTCACCTCCGGGTAGTACCACGCCATGCCGTGGCGCTCCGAGCCCGCCGCAAGCCCAGGGTTGGAGCCTCGCTCTGCCGCGAGCGCGACGATTTGCGGGTCCGGCTGGCTTCCGGGCGCGCGAAGCGCGGTGGCGAACACTTCGGGTACGGGAATCGTGAACCGATCGCGAGATTCGCACTCGACCAGAATCCCGGTCGAGCCGCCGGAGAACGTGCCGGCCCCGACGGCGAAACAGAACGCCAGCTCGAGGCCCGAGGGCGCGACCACGTGCGGCAGCGCGGCGGGGCGTTTCGAGAGGAAACACCGCCCCTGAGTGGACGCGCACAGATCATCCGTCAGTGCGTGCTCGGTCGGCAGCTCACCGCGCCCGAGATCGAACAGCGCCGCTTGCGACACTCCGGGCGTGCCGCCGACGAGCAGGGCAGCGCGCCCGTCGACCGTGGCCGCAGCGAGCGCGCTGCCGAACCCGGACCGGACGTCCCGCGGTTTTTCGAGCAACACGACGGGCGCCCCATCCGCCACGTCGTCGAACCTGCCCCACGAGCACGCGGCGGACGCAAAGCCCAGCACGGCGGCGGGCAAGAGCCCGAGACGCATCGTCACGACCCTCCTGGAGGGCGCTCGCCGTCTTTCGGGAACTCCTCCGGCGCCCCGAGGCGCACGCTCGATTCCGGCAGCGGATCTTTCACGAAATTGTAGGTGGCGAGCGCGCCGAGGATGCCGCCCGCGCCGAAGCCGACGTTCGCCCCGATCGAGAACCATCGCCCTTTGCTCACGCGTGGATCGTCGGGCGCCAGCACGCCGACGCGGCGATCCGCGTCGAGCTCCGAATACAAGCGATTCGATTCCACGCCGAGGTAAACGCCCGTGCCGATGCAGGCCGCGCTCAGGACCGCCTGCACCCAGGCGGCGCCCCGCGGATACGTCGGAATGAGGCGGACGAACGCGGGCTGAACCTGCCCGCGCGGGATCTCCACCTCGCCGTGGAACGGCTTTCTCCCTTCGCTCGAAACGGCGAGCGGGTGCACGCCCGCAGGGAGCCGCACCTCGAATGGCGCCTCTCCGCTGCGAACGGATCGAAACACGTCCGTGCCGATGCGCACGGTGAACTCGGGAGCATTCGAGGTCAAACGCAAGAACCCGTAGTCGACCCGCGAAAGCTCGACCTCGACGCTCTTCTGCTCGCCGCGGGCGAGCTCCACCCACGTCGTCACGGGCTCGAAACCGGGTGCCGCAACGCGCACGGAATGCCGCCCCGGGCTCACGAGCTCCCCGTGCGGCGTGCTCCCCCATGGAGCCCGACTCCCGCTCGCGTCGTCGAGGTGAATGGTCGCTCCCGGCACGTTCGCGGTCACGCGCAGGAAGGCCATGAACTCGCCTTGAGAGAGGTTGGCTTTGAAGTGGTGGACGTGCCCCGGAAGCACGTCGATGTCCGTCTGACTCGGATTGAGATCCTGGAACTTCTCGACGACGACGTGATAGCGCCCCACGTCGAGCGTGAGGTTCGTGGGCGCCGTCGTCGCGGCGACCTCACGCCATCCGGGGTTCTCACCCCCCACCTGGAACGGGCTCGCCGTGGCGTCGACGCGCTCGTACAAGCGGAGCGGAGCGCCCGGCGGCTCCGTCTCGATCACGACGAGCGCCTTCATCGCCCCGTCGTCCGCGGCCGGCGCTCCGGCAACGCGTGCCGCCTCGGACTTCTCCTCGGAGAGCCTCTGGAGCTCGGCTTCGAGCGCCGCGATTCGAGCCTGCACCTTGTCGCGGTCGGGAGCGTTCGGGTCGACGGTCAGGTAGTCGCGGAAACGGGCGAGCGCCTGATCGAGCTCGCCCAGCTTTTGGCGGCACACGCCGGCATTGAACAGGAACGCCGAGTACGGATACGCGCGGTACCCCTCCTCGAAAATCCGGGCAGCCTCGGCGTAGTCGCCGGCCAAATAGCGCGCCTGCCCGGCCTCCATGCGTTTGCGAATGGCCTCGAGGCGTGCCGTCGTTTCGCCCCCCTGCGCCGAAGCGGTGCCGACGGGAACGAACGCGGCAAGCACGCCGAGAACGGTGAGTATCCAGAGAACTCGATACATCGCGCGCACGGACCGCTCGCGGTCTAGGGCAACGCTCAAGATGCTTGGGAATCCGCTGCAACACAAGACGCTGCGCGGGCGGCTCACGGCCGGGTGGCCGGCAGCGTCCGGCAAGGGCGCAGCCGGCTCTGCTTTCGCTCGCAACCGGCAGCGACATCTGTGGTATCGATGACCCGCACCTTCACTCTGGTGCAATGTCAACGTGCGCACTACATCCTTGGCAGGGCGTCCGCGGGGAGCCGCGTCGGCGGGTGCAGCTCGAATCACGGGTGGAGCGGCGCTCGCTCTGAGCCTGTGCTGGCCCACGCTCGCCTGGAGCGCATCGGATTATCCTCCGTGCACCCGCGAACCGAGCGATACCGACGTCGCGGCCGCCAAGGCGGCATTTCAGGCGGGCAACGTCGCCTTCGGCGAAGCCGATTACCAGCGGGCAGTCCTGTATTGGACGGACGCGTACCGTCGCGACTGCACGGCGCACGCGCTCCTGCTCAACTTGGCGCGCGCCCACGAGCTGAACGGCAACAAGCGCGCGGCGGTCGACGCGCTCGAGACGTATCTCGAGCGCGTGCCGACCTCCCCGGAACGCGCGCAAATCGAACGCCGCATCGCGACACTGCAGCGTCAGCTCGCCGAGCACGAGGAAGGGACGACCGACACGCGCTCCGGTGCGGACGATTCCCGAGGCACCGTGGCTCCGCCGCCGACGCCCTCGGTCGCGCCGTCGTTCGATGCGGAGCCGCCGGCGCGAAGTGGCTCGCGCCCCACGTTCCCGCTCGTCCTCGCGAGCGCCGGAGCGGGGATCGCGCTCACCGGTGGCGGGCTCTGGCTCTACAAGGCGCTCGCGCTCGACACTTACCCGTGTGATTACTCGTCCACCGGGTCCGAAGTGCCCTGCCGGGACGAAAAGAGCGCCGGCAAGGCCGAGGTCACGTCTCGCGACTACAACATCACGGGCGCCATCACCCTCGGCGGCGCGGCGATCGCCGCAACCGGCATCGTCTGGTACCTGCTCTCGTCACCGACGGAGGTCGCATCCCGCAGCGCGCCGCGTACGGCCGTGCTCCCCCTCATGGGGCCGAGCTCCGTCGGCATCGGCTACACGCAGCGCTTCTAGCCCGCCGATCGGTTCGACCGATCGCGGTTCTAACCTCGTTTCGTAGGGACGGCAGGCACCGCGTCCAAAGTGAATTCGGCGGGCCCCTCCCAAAACGCGGGCACTCCGTTCGGCGCCGTTTTCCGCGTACTTCGGCGCGTTCCTAAACCGTTCGTCGCTCTAAGGACACCCGCTCACCGCCGTGAGCCGGCCGGCTCCGTGCCCCACGTGGAGGGCGCCGGGGCGTTTTCGTCGACTTCGGCTTCTTTCTCGGGCTCGGCGGGCTCCGGTTCCGGTGCGGGGCGAGCGGGGCGCACGGGGGGCACGCGGTAGGGCTCGTGGTGCGCGTGCGGAGGAAGCGGCGGCGGCGTTTCGCTCGCCGAGCCCCCGCACGCAACCAGCGCCCCGACGAGCGCGATCGGAGAGGAGGCGCGGAGAGCGCGAGCCAGGTACACGAGAATTTGCTTTCGCACGGGCGAGCGTGGCCATAGCATGCGCCCGCTTGGCTGGTAAGCGCGAGCACGCCCACCCACGATCATGATCGGCAGACTCAAGGGCGTCGTCGTCGCCGACGATCCTCCCCTGCTCACCCTCGACGTTGGAGGAGTCGGCTACGAAGTGGCCGTTCCCGCGGGAACGCTCGGTCGCGCACGCGGAGCCGACGGTGTCATCGAGCTCTGGGTGCACACCGTCGTGCGCGACGACGCGCTCGAGCTGTTCGGGTTCGCAGACGAGCTCGACCGGCGCCTCTTTCGGAGCCTGATCGCCGTCCCGAACGTCGGGCCGCGCACGGCGCTCGGCGTGCTCAGCGCGTTACCGAGCGCGGAGCTCACGAGCGCGATCGCGAGGAGCGACCTTGCGCGACTCACCAAGGTACCCGGTGTAGGGAAAAAGACGGCGGAGCGGTTGATTCTCGAGCTGCGCGGGAAGCTGCCGATGCCCGAGCCCGAAATCGAGGTCACCATTCGCCCTGCTCCTGCCGAAGCATCGAACGATGCGCGTGCGCGCCTCGTGCGCGCACTCACCAACATGGGCTATCGCACATCGGAGGCCGAGCGCGCCGTCGATGCGCTCGGCCCGCGGGTTGGCGCTGCCCCCCTCAGCGATTTGCTCCGCGAAGCGCTCGCCGTGCTTTCGGTCTGAAAGCGTGCCCGCGGCACGTCGCGATCCTTGCCCCGACAAGGAGCCCGTGGTAAAACCCGCGTTAACAAGGGTTCGCACCCCCCGGGGACAACTAGTGAAAGGGCCCCTTTCAAGGGCTG
>QGUH01001325.1 GCA_003242355.1 Pseudomonadota bacterium | reverse complement strand
CAAAAAGCCCGCCATGGGCCCCAGCGTGGCCGGATACTTGGCGATGAGCGCCCTGCCCGCGTCGATCTTCCCGGCGTCGATGAGCTCGTACGTGCGCTCGATGAGCAACGCGGGCGTGGGTGTGCCTGAAAGGGCGGCTTCCGAGGTGGCGAGCGCCTCGTCGAGCTTGCCCTGGTAGCGGAGGAGCCGTGCGCGCCGAGCGAGGTGCGCCGCGGCAGAGACCTGGCGGCGCGCGAGCAGCGTCTCGGCGAGATCGACCCGCCCGCCGTCGAGCGCGGCGTCGACCGCGATGAGCTCTCCCCAGGAGATCGCCGGCACGGCGAGTTCCTGCAGGCGCTCCGCGGAAAGTCCGGCCGCGCCGCGGAGCACGCGGGGCCCCTCCGCGAGCGCGGCGAACGCGGTCGCGTCCTTCGCCTGTCCGAGCGTTTCGAGCGCGGTCGTGAGATCGGCCGCATCGAGCTTTTCGTACGCCGCCACCGCACGCACCACGGCGACGTCCGCCGAGGTCGCCTCGAGCCCCTCGATCGCTTTTTCGGCTTCGTCGATGCGGCCGCCTAGCAGCGCCACACGCGCAGCGAGCGCGCGCGCACGGGGATAGAGCGCCGAGAGCCCGAGCGCGCGCAGGGCCGCCTTGCGGGCGAGTTGCTCGTCACCGGTCTCGATGGCCAAGAACCCGAGGCTCGTCGCGAGCGCGGGAGTGTCGGCGACCTTGATCGCACGATCGAGAGCGGCGGCCGCCGCTTCGAGCTCGTTGCGATCCAGCGCGAGCACCGCCTCGGTGAGCGCAGGGACGACCTTGAGCGGTGCGGGCAGCTCGCGCGCCTGTTCCGGGCTCAGCCGAGCAGCTTCGGGCAGCTCACCCGCGCGCTCGGCGCCGAAAGCGAAGGCGAGCGCCTCCAGCGCGCGCAGCGCGGCGGAGTCTTTCACCTTCGCGCGGAGCGCATCCAGGATGGGGCGCGCCGCGCTCGGTCCTTGCTCGAGCACGAGCAGGCGCGCGAGCAGGATGTCCGCGGGCACCGAGCGCGCATCGAGAGCACGCGCCGCCGCGTACCGTTCCGCCGCGCGCGCGTCGCCCGCGCGCTCCAGCACGGCGCCCGCGGCGAGCTGGTAGAGCGGATCGCGGCCCGCGATCGGATCCCAGCGCGCGAGCAACGCCGAAGCTCCCGCGAGATCGGCCTCGACGAGGAAGGAGGCGACACGCCCTGCCGCGAGGTCCTTCTCCTCGAGCCCGACCGCGCGCCCTCGATGCACGGCCGAATCGATGCCGGACGTCGGCCCGTCGGAGAGGAGCGCGCCGAGAACGCGATTTTCGAGCCAGAGGCGCGCGGCCTTCGCGCTGCGCGAATCGAGATCGAACGAACGGGCGAGCTTCGTTTCCGTCGCGGCGAGATCGGCGAGCCGCCCGGTGTCGAGCAAACGGTCGACCTCGGCGTTCAGCGCCGCCGCTTCGAGCGCCCGCTCGGCTTTGACGCGACGCGAGTACTCGTAGGCCCCGCCACCGGCAGCCGAGACGAGCACGATGAGCAGTGCGAGCGCGAGCGTGCCGCGCGACTTCTGCTTCGGGGCCTTTTCCCAAACGGGGGCGGCAGCG
>QGUH01000311.1 GCA_003242355.1 Pseudomonadota bacterium | reverse complement strand
CTGTGCTTCGCCGGCAAAGGACAGCGCGTTTTGCGGAGTCGGGGGGACCTCGACGGTGCCTGGGCCGCGCTCGGCGGCGTGCCCTGCATCCTCGAGCAGTTCGTCGCGTTCGAGCGGGAGCTCAGTCTGCTCGTCGTTCGCGGCCGCGACGGCAGCACGGTTCACTATCCGCTCGTGGAGAACGAGCACCAGGGCGGCATCCTGCGCGTCACGCGCGCCCCGGCGTCGGGCGTCACGCCCGCGCTCCAGGCGCGCGCGGCGGACTACGGCAGTCGACTCTGCCATCGGCTCGACTACGTCGGCGTGCTCGCGCTCGAGTTGTTCGAGGTGGGCGGTGAGCTCGTCGCCAACGAAATGGCGCCGCGCGTGCACAACTCCGGGCACTTTACGATCGAAGGCGCGCGCACGAGCCAGTTCGAAAATCACCTGCGCGCGATCCTGGGCCTGCCCCTCGGCTCGCCCGAGGTGCCCGAGCCTTGCGCGATGCTCAACTGCGTCGGCGTGCTGCCCGAGGTGCGCGCCGTCCTCGCGGTGCCCGGCGCGCATCTGCACCTCTATGGCAAGGCCCCGCGCGCGGGGCGCAAGGTCGGCCACGTCACCGTCACCGGTGAGCACCAGCTCGCCGAGCGGATCGCGCAGCTCCGCGCGCTGCCCGGCGTCGGCTGAACGCGCCAGGCGGAGAAAGGCCGAAACCCGCGTTCAGGCGAGCGCTTCGGCGTCCGCGAGCAAGCGCTCGAGCTCCGCGGCGTCGTCCGTGCGGTAGTAGCCTCGAATCACGAGCTCTCGGTCGACCAGGACGAGATGGGACCCATGCAAGATCCCGTAGTGCTCCTTGTCGGCGTCCGCTCGCCCTTCGAGTGCGAGCTTGAAGCCCTCGACGGCTGCCCGACGCACGACCGCGAGGTCTCCCGTGACGAACGACCAGCTCGTGAGATCGGCGCCGTAGCGCGTGGCGTAGTCGCGCAACACCGCGGGCGTATCGTGCTCCGGATCGACGCTGAAGCTCACGAGGTGGACGGGCACGCCGCGGTCCTTGGCCTTGACCTGCAGCTCGCGCATTCGGCTCGTGATGCGCGGGCAAACGGTCGGGCAACGCGTGAACATGAACGCCGCGACCCAAACCTCGTTCCGCAGCGCGTCACTTCCGAACGCTCGCCCATCCTGATCGGTGAGCGTGAAGGCGCCGACACGCCCGAGCTCCGGCAGCGCCTTCTTCCGGCACGCAGGCGCGCCGAGCAGGGAGAAAGCGATGGCAACCCTCAGCAGGGTGCGCCGGTCGACCACGGAGTGAGACACGCCCGTGGCTATAGCGCGGACCCACGGCGGCGTGTACTCGACTACCCTGTTTCGTCGCCACGCCGCCGATGACCCTGGACCCCGACGCTCGAGCACTGCGCGCCCGCGTTGGCCGCTGCAGCGATTGTCGCTACGTGCGCCGCATCTTTTCGGCCCGCGGCAGCGAGTTTTGGCTCTGTCGTCGTTCCGAGCACGAGCCAGCACGCTACCCGCGTTACCCGCGCCTCCCGGTCGTGGACTGCGCGGGATGGGAGCCTCCGCCCGAGCCCGGTTGACGCGGCACCGCGTCGCTCAGGAACGCGGCGCGGCGTCGCCGGAGTGCTGCTCCGGAACCACCGTCCGCTCCGGAAGCGCGCCGCGCGGCTCGCCGAAGTTCAGCTCCTGCGCGGACACGTAGAGCGGCCGTCGCTTGATCTCCTCGTAAATGCGCCCGACGTACTCGCCCAGAATGCCCGTCATCAGAAGCTGAGCCGAGAATCCGAAGGCGACCGCGACCATGATCGTGGTCCATCCCGGCACCACCACGCCCAGGTCGAAGACCTTGATGACGAACATGGCGACGCCGGTGATCACCGCGACCCCGCCGGCGAGCAGCCCGAGCCACGTCGCGATCCGCAAAGGCACGATCGAAAACGACGTGATTCCGTCGATCGCGAAGCGCAGCATCTTGCTGAACGGATACTTGGTTTCGCCCGCGAAGCGCGCCTCGCGGTCGTAATAGACCGCTGCTTGGCGAAACCCGACCCAAGCCACCATGCCCCGCACGAACCGATGCTGCTCGCGGAGCGCTCGCAGCGTGAGGACCACGGCTCGGCTCATCATGCGAAAGTCGCCGGCGTCGACGGGAATGGCCACGCCCGTCATCGACCGAATCAGTCGATAGAACGCGGCGGCGGTGGCGCGCTTGAAGAGCGTTTCGCCCTGCCGCTTGCGCCGCACGCCGTAGATCACGTCGTAGCCCTCGCCGGCCTTCTGGAGCATCTCCGCGACGACCTCGGGCGGGTCTTGCAGGTCGGCATCGAGCACGACCACCCAATCCCCTTCGGCTCGATCGAGCCCGGCGGTGATCGCCGCCTGGTGCCCGAAGTTGCGCGAAAAGGAGATGAGCTTGTAGCGGCGCTCGCGCTCGCACATCGCCCCGAGCAGAGCGCGCGAACGGTCCTTCGAGCCGTCGTCGATGAACACGACCTCCCAGTCGTCCCCGACGGTGGGCACCCCACGGAGGAACTCCCCGAGGCGCCGATCGAGCTCTGGAATCGTCTCTTCCTCGTTGTAGACGGGAATGACCAAGGAAAGTTTGGGACGACGCATCGAGAGGTTGACCGTACTGCGCCTACCAAACCTCCGGTTGCCCGTAAAGCGCCGGGGCCGGCCGGTGCTCGACGCGCTCGCACCATCGGTGAACGACGACCACCGATGGGCTATCGTAGCGCCCGGTGAGCCAGCCCAAAACCGCCCCCAAGTTCGACCGCTACGCCCGCGACTACACCGCCCTGCACGAAGAAAGCGTCCGTGCCAGCGGGGAGACGAGTGACTATTTCGCGGACTACAAGCTCGGCTGCCTTCTGCGCCTCGCGCTGCCCAAGAACCGCCCGATCCTCGACTACGGCTGCGGCATCGGAATGCTCACGGCGCGCCTCGCGACGGCCTTCGACGACGTCCATGCCTACGATCCCTCCGGTGAGAGCTTGTCGATTGCGCGCGCCGCAACGCCCAACGCCACGTTTTGGGACGACGCGGCTTCCATCCCGGAGGGTCACTTCGGGATGGTGGTGCTCGCCTGCGTGCTGCACCACGTGCCCCCCGACGAGCGGGTCGGGCTGTTGTCGTCGATCCGCGCAAAGCTCGCTCCCGGCGGGAGACTCGTGATCTTCGAGCACAATCCCTGGAACCCGCTGACCCGGCGAGCCGTCGCGGCGTGCCCCTTCGACGACGATGCGGTGTTGCTCTGGCCGCGCGAGCTCCGCAGCCTGCTGAAAACGGTGGGCTACGCGCGCGTTCGCCAGGACTACATCGTGTTCTTCCCACGCCCGCTCGCCGCGTTGCGGCCCCTCGAGCCGCTGCTCAAGCACGTCTTTCTCGGAGCGCAGACGATGACGGTCGGCGAGCGCTCGCCCTGATTCCACCCCTGCTCCCGTCTCGGCCGTCCCCCCGCGGTTGCCCCCGAGCTCGAGGCGAAGCCCGGCGAGCCGCTCGCAGGGCATCGAGCGCCCCGGAGAGCGGACCACTGCCGGGCCAGTCCGAGGGCTGAAGGGCCGAGTTGACGGCTTGACCGGCAAGCAGTCGTTTGCTTGTCTTCCGGCGTGGAATCAGGCGGAATCGACCAGCGGAGCGGGCAGATCGAGACGGAGTCGGGGCCGGCTTCTCTCGACCCGGAAGCGCCGAAAGAGAGCGGTGAGCAGCCCCGCGCGCCCGAGGCGAACGCCGCGGGGCAACCGGGAAGCGAGGCGAAGCGCTCGCGCCGCTCGGGGTTCGCGCGCATCGTCGATTGGTTTTGGGACGGCCCGCGCATGCGCGAGCTCCGCGAGACCGCGCGCCGCGAAGGAGCCGTGGTCGAGCTCGATCGACGCGCCCGCCTCACGCTGGAGGTCGCACGACGCGTGCTCGATCCGGACGACGCCTTCGTCGAAGGGCGCGCAGACGCCATCGCGTGCGAGCTGAACCGGCAAGCGTGTCACTGGGCAGCGCGCGCGATCGTTGCTCGACGAAAGCTCGGCGAGCAGCCGTCCGCAAGCGCGTCGGGCACGGCGGTCGGCGATCCGCTCGCCCTCTTGGAGGTCCTCGACGCTCCGCTGGTCGAGCGCTTGCTCCCGGACGGCGCGGAGCGCGAGCAGCTCCGCACCGATCTCGCTCGCGACTTCACCGCCTTCGCCGATCTCTCGGTCGAAGAGCAGGGGCGCGCGGCCCGTCGCCTGGGGACCTTCGCCGCGAAGCTGCTCGACGGCAGTCAAACCGTGCAGCACGCCATCGAGGCGCTGTGGATTCGCCGCTTGTTGCGCCTCGGGCTCGTGGTGCTCGTTCTCGCACTGATCGGGGGTGTCGGAATCCTCGTGCGCGATCGAGCCGAAGCGTCTCGGGATCTGGCGGCCGGCAAACCGTGGCGCACGAGCTCCACCTATCCCATCGCCGCGTGCAAATCGCCGCTGCAGGAATGCGACGAGAGCCCGCACTTCTTCTTCCACACCAACGAAGAGCGAAAGCCGTGGCTCGAGCTCGATCTCGGATCGGTGCAACGAGTCGGCGGCATTCGGATCGAAAATCGCAGCGATTGCTGCCGCGAACGCGCCGTCCCCCTCGTCGTGGAGACGAGCACGGACCAACAGAAGTGGCAGGGCGTCGCTCGGCACGACGAGAAGTTCAAAACGTGGCGAGCCACGTTCGAGCCGGTCGATGCGCGCTGGGTGCGCGTCCGCGTCGATGGCAAGAGCATGCTCCACTTGAAGTCCGTGCGAGTCCTTCCGCCCTGACGGCATCACGGAGCGAGCTCGAGCTGGGCGGCGTGCCGCCCCTGCGAAACGAGGCGAGAACGCCGGTCCGTCGGACCCGATCGGCGTTCCGAAGCGGCCGGCCGCTTCCGAGGCAAAAACGCCGATCCGTCGAGTGGCTCGGCGTTCACGAGCCGCGTGCCGCCCCGTGAAGAAGAGTGGCGGCGAGCCACGCGGCTCGCCACTGGCGACCACGCCGCGCGCACTACACCGTCTCGGAGAAGCGAGCTGGCATGCGGCGTGCGGTTGGCGCTCCGTATGTCCGGCGCCGCCTTCGTTTCGTCCACTCTCTTGCACGGTCCCCCCCTGGGCCTCGCGAGCGCTCATGGCGCCGTGCTCGTGGGGCTCGAAGCCCACCCCATCCGAGTGGAGGTCTGTTGCTCCCGCGGCCCGGCCTTCTTCCAGATGGTCGGGCTCGCCGAGGCCGTGGTGCGCGAAGCGCGCGTGCGCGTCGCGAGCGCCCTCACCACGCTCGACGTGCTGCTCGACGAGCACGCGATCACCGTCAATTTGGCGCCCGCCGACCTGCGAAAGACCGGGGGCGCGCTCGACGTCGCGATCGCCGCGGCCATCCTCGCGGCCATCGGCCACGTACCGCCGACGGCGCTTGAGCGCATTCTGCTGATCGGCGAGCTGTCACTCGATGGGCGAGTGCGTGCGGTCCGCGGCGTCTTGCCGCTGATCCAGGGCGCCCGACGCCGAGGTCTCGAGCTTGCCGTCGTTCCCGCGGAGAACGAGGTGGAAGCCGGTCCGGGCCGGGAAAGGAGCGTTGCGGTGCCGGGGAGCTGGCGGGAGGCCG
>QGUH01001324.1 GCA_003242355.1 Pseudomonadota bacterium | reverse complement strand
CACCGACCCCATCGGCACGGATCTGTGCGGCGGCGCGGGTTGCGCGTGCAGCAACGGTATCGACGACGACGGCGACGGGCTCGTCGACGGCTTCGACCCGGAGTGCACCGGCCCGTACGACGACGACGAGGGGACGTTCGCGACCGGGATCTCCGGCGACAACAAAGATCCCAAGTGGCAAGACTGCTTCTTCGACGGCAACTCCGGCGCCGGCGACGACGGCTGCCGCTATCACACCGATTGCCTCTACGGAAAGCTCGACCAGGACCACGCCTCGTGCCAGGTGACCCAGGCGTGCGTCGAGTTCTGTCGGGCACGCACGCCGAACGGTTGCGACTGCTTCGGCTGTTGCTCGGTGCGCACCGACGATGGCGAAACCATCGACGTTTACACGGCGCCCGACTGCTCGCTCGACGCAATCGATGACGAAGAGAAATGCCCGCGCTGCACGAAGAGCACGCTTTGCGACAACCCCTGCGGCGAATGCGAGCTCTGCCCCGGGAAGGAAGTCGAGGATCTGCCCGAGCACTGCGGCTCCGGAAACGATCCGGGCGATCCCGGCGCGGGGGGCGCCGGGGGTCAGTCGGGCGATCCGGGCGATCCCGGCGCGGGCGGCGATCCCGGCGATACGCCTCCGCCCTACACGTGTGACAACGGCGCGACGGTCTGCACCGAGCAGGCCGATTGCCCGAGCGGCGGCTGGTACTGCCACCTCGGGTGCTGCATCGTCATCGTCGAGTAGCGCGCCCCGCAGGGCTCGAACCTGCGACCACCGGATTCGAAGTCCGGTGCTCTATCCAACTGAGCTAGGGGCGCCGAAGGAGGGCAGGATCTTCCGTCTCCTCGGGGTCCTGTCAAGCCGGGCCTCCCCTTCCGGCGCGGAACCCGCGAAAAGCCGCAGCAACATCCCCGAGGGTGCGCCCGTGTGGGCGACTGTCCGCGTGCACCCGCACGGTCCAAGGGCTCGCGTTCGGCGCGGCGATGCTGGTATCGTGAAGGCTCAACTGAGAGGGGAGCCCGTCGCCGTCCCGCGTTGGTCCGGTCGGGGAGTGTAGCGAAGCGATGACTCTCCTCTGGTGTTAGCTCGCCGGGTTCGCGTTTGAGAAACGATACCGTGATCGTTGGAATCGGTGCCTCCGCCGGAGGCCTCCGAGCGCTCGAAGCGTTCTTTCTCCACATGCCGGCGGACAGCGGGTGCTGCTTCGTCGTCGTTCGACACCCATCCGGCGAAAGCGAGCGCTCGATCGAGGAAGCGCTCTCGCGCCGGACGCCGCTTCCCATTCGCACGGTCGAAGACGGCATGAGCGTCGAGGAGAACGCCGTCTTCGTGATCCCGCCGCCCAGCTCGGTGACGCTGCACAAGGGCGCGCTCCGGCTCCGGCATCGGGACGCGACGCCCGAGCTCCCCATCGACGCGCTGTTCGACTCGCTCGCGCGGGAAGCGGGGAGCACGGCGGTGGGTGTGGTGCTTTCGGGCGACGGCTCCGACGGCTCGATCGGCGCGCGCGCGATCCGCGACGCGGGGAGCCTGGTGCTCGTGCAGCGGCCCGACACGGCCGAGGTCGACGTCTTTCCGCGCAGCGTGCTGCCGCCG
>QGUH01001323.1 GCA_003242355.1 Pseudomonadota bacterium | reverse complement strand
GTTTTTCTGGGGGGTGGCCCGGGCCGCACGGGACAGCCTCCTCCGGCCAAATTCCGTTTGGTCAGGATGTTCGTGGACGGGGCGCTCGCCATGTCCGAGCGCCCGTGCTTCTTCGTCCCGCTGAGCATCGGCTACGAGCGTTTGATCGAAGCGGAAACGTACGAGCGCGAGCTCCAGGGTGGCGACAAGCCGAAGGAAGACGCCGCAGGGCTACTGCGCTCGAGCGGCGTGCTGCGCCATCGCTACGGGCGCATCAACCTGCAGTGCGGGCAAATCCTCACGCTGCCCGAGCTCGCGGAAGAGCTCGGGCTCGATCTCGGCGCGCTCACTCCCGCCAAGCGGCGCGGCCTGGTCACGCGGCTCGGAAACCGGGTGATGGACGAAATCAACCGCGTGACTGCGATAACGCCCGGAGCGCTGACCGCGCTCGTGCTCCTCAGCCACGAGCAGCGCGGCCTCACGTTCGCGGAAATCGAAGGACGAGCCGCGCGCCTGCTCGCGGTAGCGCAAAAACTCGGTGCGCGCACGAGCCCGACGCTCGTGACGCCGACCGGCTCGGTGCGCCCGGAATCCCTGCGGGAGTCGCTGCAGATGTTCGTCGATGCCGGCCTCGTCGAGGCGCTCGATCCCGATCGCTTGAGCGAGCTCGATCCGCGGACGGCGCCCGGTGAAGGCGTGTATGCCACCGTGGAGAACAAGCGCCTCGCGCTCGACACCTCCAAGAACGTGATCGTCCACTTCTTCGTCGAGCGCGCGCTCGTGGCCATCGCCGTGAGCACGGCACCATCGCACATCGTCGCCGTGGAGACGGTGCGGGAGCGCGTGCGCGAGCTCTCGCGTCTGTTCAAGGTGGAGTTCCGCTTCCGGGCGGGCGCGCCGTTCGATTCCATCTTCGACGACACCCTCGACACCATGCGCGCCGAAGGAGAGCTGGCCGACGACCGGCTCGGAGTCACGGCAGGGCCGGGACACCGCGGTTGGAGCGGGCGGGAGTGGCTCCTCGCCTACTCGTCGATTCTGCGGAATTTCGTGGAGGGCTACCGAATTGCGGCGCGATCGCTCGCGGAGCTGCGCGAGCGCCCCCTCGCGGACAAAGACCTCGTGCGCAAAGGGCTGTCGCTCGGACGCCGGATGTTCCTCGAAGGCTCGATCCGGCGCTGGGAAGCCGTGAGTAAACCCATCCTGCAAAACGCGTACGAGGCTTTCTCCGATCTCGGCTACGTGGTGCATCGGGAGGGGAAGTACTACCTCGCACCCGACGTCGGAACGCAGCAGAAGCTCGACGAAATCGAGGCAACCGTGGCAAAGTACCTGCTGGTCCCGTCATGAGGTACTGCGCGCTCCTCCCAACGGCGATCGTCGCTTTCGGCTGTGTCAGCGCACCGACGCCGCTCGCTCCGTCGCTCGGCGGTTCCGTCGGCTTCCCCCATCATGGCGTACAGACCAACGCGATCGAGCTTCCGGTGCGCGGCAAAGGCTTCGTGCGCTATCGGCCGGAGAGCGACAAGTATTGGGGTCTGCCCCGGCTCGTCCCTGTCCTTTATAAACATCAGACGGTCGCAGAGAAAGAGAAAGAGAAAGACGTCGGGTGGGCG
>QGUH01001322.1 GCA_003242355.1 Pseudomonadota bacterium | reverse complement strand
CATGCTCGTTGGATCGGCACCCGTGCAGGCCGCGAAGAACGCAGCGAGGAAGAGGGAGGAGCGGCGCATCGAAGGCATCCGAGGAACGGCACCGTTCGCTCGCGCTGCTCGGTGAGACCGCGCGGCACGAGCTCTGGCGTCCCTCCATTTAACGCCATTTCGACGGGCGCCGGCGCGTACACGGCAATCGATGCGGATTTCGAAGAAGAATTCGCCAGCGGCGCACGCGCGTGCCCGTCCCAACCGCCGTCCGTTCGACACCGCGAGCACGAGCGGGGCTCGCCGACGACGGCCAGCGGAACGACGCGGGAATCGACGTCCTCGTCGGGACGAGAACGCCTGAAATCGCGGCTCGCCGGTGGTCCGGCGCACGCCGATGGTCCCGTGAAGGAGCCGGAGGGCCACGTGTTACACGCCCGTTTCCCCAAGAAACGAAACGCCGAGTGACGCGCTTTTCGGAAAGGGGCACACCGACCGAGGAGCTGAAGGGCCACGTGTTGAGCGCCCGTTTCCCCAAGAAAACGAAACGTCGAGTGACGCGCTTTTCGGAAAGGGGCACACCGACCGAAGAACGAGAAGGGGTTGCCCGTCTTCGATCCGCTTCACGGGTCGATCGGCAGATTGAGATCCTTGGACAGGCGCGCGATCGCGGTCTGAACGAGCTTGCGATCGGCTTCGACGAGCGGCGCCTTGCCGGCGCGGTGCAGGGCGTAGCGGAGCGCCGCAGCCTCGAGCTGCGAGAGCGCGGCCGTGCGCGAATAGCCGAGCTCCTCCACCTGGTAACGCAACAAAACTTGCCCGTCTTCGAGCACGCGCTCGCCGAGGATCTCGGCGCGGCGCTCGGGGTTGGTCAGCTGGCGGATGATGCCGCGGATGCGCCCGGCCCGGCGCCGCAGGCGTTTGCGGGGCGCGCTCTCGAACAGGCCGAAGAAGCGATTGCGCGAGAACGCCGTCGGCGCGAACACCAGCGCACAGAACAGCGCCTCGTCGTCGATCTCCACGCTCACGACGGCTCCGCGCCGCCTTCTTGTCTCTCGAGTTGGGCGGCTTGATGATGGGCGGCGAGGGCGTCGATCAGCTGATCGAGCTCGCCTTCGATCACCCGGTCGAGCTCGTAGAGCGTGAGCCCGATGCGGTGGTCGGTGAGTCGGTTCTGCGGGAAGTTGTAGGTGCGGATCTTCTCCGAGCGGTCTCCACCCTTCACCATCCCGCGCCGCTCGTCCCGCTGCTGCTCGGCTTGCTTCTCGCGCTCGATCTCGAGCAGGCGGCTCCGCAGGATCTTCATCGCCTTCGCGCGGTTCTTGATCTGACTGCGCTCGTCCTGACACTTGACCGTGATGCCGCTCGGCAGATGCGTGATTTGCACGGCGCTGTTCGTCGTGTTCACGCCCTGACCGCCGGGGCCGCCGGCCGCCGCGATGTCGATCTTGAGGTCCCGCTCGTCGATCTCGAGGTCCACTTCCTCGGCTTCGGGCAGCACGGCGACGGTCGCCGTGGAGGTGTGGATGCGCCCCTGCGCCTCCGTCTCGGGCACGCGCTGCACGCGGTGCACGCCGCCCTCGTACTTGAGGCGGCAGCAGACCCGAGCGCCGCTGG
>QGUH01001321.1 GCA_003242355.1 Pseudomonadota bacterium | reverse complement strand
GACCTCGCGCTTCCTGCGGGAGCGACGCTGCTCTCGGGTGATGGGCTCCGGATTCCCGGCGAGCGCCGTCGCGCCGTCCGTCGCGAGCCTCTGGCCTGCGGGGTTGCCGGTATTTCGGTGTTGGTTCGAGTTCATGCGCTTCTCCGTCGTTCTGCTGCTCGCACGCGCACGATTCCCGGAGCGCACCGGAATCCGGCCCGGAGCGCTGGTACCGCTCGCTCGATTCGTGCGGCGTCTGCCTGCTTCGATTTCGCGGACGGACCCGCCGTCCTGCGAGAGCCGAAGGCGCTCCGGGCGAACGCTCGATTCCGCCTCGAAGCTCCTCGGCCGCTTTCTACGACGCCGCGACAGTCTCCATTCGTGCCTTGCTCGTGAGTCTGGTTTCGATGGCCGTGAGACGGGCCACGAGATCCTTGCTGAGCGAACGGGCGTCGCCGACTTCCCGGGCAACGAGCTCCGTCGCGCTCTCGCGCCGCCGCTCCTTGAGCACGGCCGAGAGCTTCTTGAAAATTCCGTCGAGCAAACGCTCGAGCTGCTCGACGTCACCGCGGATGAACAAGAACTCCCGCTGGATCTGCTCGATGGTGTAACTCTCGGCCATCATCTGCTTGATGCGCAGGATTTGGCGGAGCACGCTCACCGGATACATCCCTTGGGAGCCACGGTGCTTGCCCTTGCGCCCGATGCGCACGCTGCGCGGCAAGAGCCCGAGCTGCACGTACTTGCGCAGCGTCGCCTCGCTGAACGGCACCCTGAACTGCGCGAGCAGATCGAGGATCTCCGCCGACGTGAGGCCGTTCGGATGAGAGCGCTCGATTCGGGTCAAAGCGGCGGGGTCGATCACGGGGTCTCGCGTGGGTTGCCGAACGGCGCGCCGGCTGCCGCACCGTCCGAGGTACGCGTCAATATATTCCACTCAATGGATCGCCCCAAGCACTTCGCGCCCGAAATTTGCGAAATTTCTGGGCAAGCTCCATCGATGCTGCAGCGCGCTCGAGATATGACAATCAATGTCCGAGCCACGCGGAGCGCATCGCCACGCTCGCCGTTTCGCTCGTCCATCGAGCGCGACGAACGCTGCTCGCGACCAAGCACGTGAGCGGATCGGAGGACGACTCCATCGGCGTAGGTGTGACGGGCGGGCCGGTCACCTCGGGTACGCAGGACGGCGAGGGTGCTTTGGGCTTCCCACCGCGCGTTCGATGAGTACCCTCCGACGCATGACCCGGGCAGTGCAGCGCGACGTCACTGCGAGAGGCGTGAGGGTGCGCGTCGTCGAGGAAGGCGATGGCCCGCGCGTCGTGTTGCTGCACGGCCTGTTCGTCGACCACCGGATCTGGGACGGCGTTCGGAGCGCGTTGCGCGATCGCTTTCGCGTGATCGCACCCGACTTCCCCGGGTTCGGGCAGAGCGAGAAGCCACCGCCCAGTCGCTTCGCCTACGGCATCGAAGCGTTCGCCGGAGCCGTGGCCGATCTGTACGCGGGCCTCGAGCCCGGTCGGGCTGCGCCCGTCGGTCACGGCGTGGGAGCGGCGGGGGCGCGCACCGGCCCGGCCCCGCCCCCCCCGGTCGCTTCGGGGCCCGGGTCCGCCCAGCG
>QGUH01001320.1 GCA_003242355.1 Pseudomonadota bacterium | reverse complement strand
CCCGGGGCACTCCGTTTTGTGGCAGCGCTTGGCCCGTTTTTTTTCCGCCGAGGAGGGGAGCCCCGCGACCTGAAACGGGTTCGGCGGTCCCCGGCCTTCGGGAAGGTTCGGTCCCTCGACGAGGCAGCCGCCCGGGTAGACGAGCGCCGCCTCCAGCGTCGGCATGTTCGGCGACGGCGGTACGAATGGCCGTCCCCACGCCTCGGCGGTTCGGTGGCGCTCCCAGCCGAGCGTCGGGACGACCGAGATCGCGCCGTCCGGGCCCAGCGGGGCGCCGTCTTGCTCGAGGAACAGCGTCAGGATTTCGGCGACCGTGAGCGCGTGCCGTATCGGCAGCGGCTCGAGACCGACGAAAGAAAGGAACCCTTCGGCTTGAGGGGCGCCTTCGAGCGTGGACGGATCGCCGGAGATCGGATTGGGCCGATCGAGCACCACCACGTGCACCCCCTGGGCGCGCGCCGCGCGCGCGGCGAGGAGCGCCGTCCACACGTACGTGTAGTAGCGGCTTCCGACGTCCGCGAGGTCGATGAGCAGTACGTCGAGCTCCGCGAGGTGCTCGGCCCGCGGTGTGAGCTCCTCACGCGTGCGGCCATAGAGGCTGATCACGGGAGCCCCCGTGCGCGCCGTGGTTCCGTCCGCCTCGGGATCGACGGGCTCTTCCGCCTGAGCGATGCCATCGAGCCCGTGCTCGGGCGCGAACACCAGCCGGGGGATGATGCCGAGCTCCTCGAGCACGTCGAGGGTGGCGAGCCCGCGGCGGTCCACGGCGGCGGCGTGGGTCAGCACCCCCAACCGGGCGTCCCGGAGACGGCGGCGTAGGGCAGGGAGCTTTCCACTGTAGAGTTGGTCGATGCCGCACCACATGCGCTGGCATCTACCAGAATCTGCACCGGTTTTGCGCGTTCCTCGCCACGGGCCCACGGGGTCGGCCACGTAACCGGTTGCGTAGCTAGGGGTCGCAGAATAGCATTTTTTGCACAGTGCGCCGCGTCCTGGTCGTCGATGACGAAGAGAACCTCCGGCACGTGCTTCGCACCCTGCTGCGCCGGCACGGCTACGAGGTGGAGACTGCAAAAAATGGCGAAGAAGCCCTCGCGCTCGTGGATGCGTTCGGGCCCGACGTGGTGCTCACCGACGTGCGGATGCCCAAGATGGGCGGGCTCGATCTGCTCGAGACCCTGCGCGCCAAGGGCAACGACGCCACCGTCATCGTGATGAGCGCCTACGGCAACATGGACCTCGCCATTGAGGCCATGAAGAAGGGTGCGTACGATTACGTGCAGAAGCCCTTCAAGCCCGACGAGGTGGTGCTGACGTTGCGCAAGGCGGAGGAGCGGGAGGCGCTCCGTCGGGAGAACCGCGCCCTGCGCGACGAAATCCGAAAGGAGCACCGCTTCGAGGACATCCTCGCGAAGAGTCCGCGAATGCAGGAAATCTTCCGCACCATCGCGAAGATCGCCGACTACAAGACGACGGTCCTGGTCACGGGCGAGAGCGGCACCGGCAAGGAGCTCATCGCGCGCGCCGTGCACCGCCGGAGCAGCCGGCGGGGGGGGCCGTTCGGGCCGTCAACCTGCGGCGCGTTCCCGGAAAATTG
>QGUH01001319.1 GCA_003242355.1 Pseudomonadota bacterium | reverse complement strand
TGGACGATGTTGGGCGGCCTCCCGGCTCGGTTGAGCGCGCGGGGACCCGCCGAGAGCGCCGAGAGCACACGCCGAGCCACGTACACCGCGAGACCGGGTGGGATGCGGCGTTGCTCGGCCTCGCAACGGCGCAGGAGCCGATAGAGGTCGACGCCCTCGACGTACTCCATCGCGAGATAGGGCTCGTGGCCGACCATTCCGGCGCCGAAAACCGTGACCACGTGTGGGTGCTGCACGGCGCGATGCAGGGCGGCCTCCCGTTCCAGCACGTCCAGCCCGCTGTCGCGCGCGCTCGGCAAGAGGCGCTTGACGACGAGCCGTGGCGCGGGCGCCGTGCCGTTCTTGGGTCGGGCGAGAAACACCTCCGCGCTGCCGCCTACGGCGATGCGTCGTTCGAGAACGAATGGGCCGAACGGTTTCTGCGCTTCGGGGCGCTCCCCCGGCTGCTCTTCGCTCACGACCGCATTATGCGTGTTCTCGGGCGCTAGGACGAGATCGCTGAACACAATCCCCGGGATGTGCGCCGTCCGTTTCGACGCCGAATGACCTCGTGCTACATGCGCGTTCGGATGGCGGCGCCCCTACGGACTGCCCTGTTTCGCGTGATCGCGGCCCTGCTCCTCGTCGCGGCCGGGCTCGCCGGATGTCGCTGCGGCCCGGCGCCCCCTGCCGAGCGCCCGGAGAACCAGCCCGCGCTGCGCTTGGTGCTGCTCTCGACGGTTGCCGGGGCGATCGAGCCGTGCGGCTGTGTCGAGGACATGCTGGGCGGCGTCGATCACGCCGCGGCCTACTTGCGCGCACACGGTACGGTGCCGTCGCTGGTTCTCGGTGCCGGACCCATGTTGTTCATGGATCCCAAGCTGCCCGAGGATCGGGCGGCGCAGGACCGCTGGAAGGCCGAGGCATTGCTCCATTCCTTCCGCGACCTCGAGCTTCGTGCCTGGGCGCCGGGCATGAACGACTTCGCGCTGCCGTCGCGCGAGCTCTTCGCGCTGGTCGGCAAGGACCCGGTGCTGCTCGCCGGCAACCTGAGCGTGGATGGGACGCGGCTCGCGCGCACGGCACTCTTCACGGTGGGCAACGTGCGGGTGGGGGTGGCCGGCGTGAGTCGTCCCACCTTGGCGGGCGATCCGCCGCCCGGGGTCGAGGTGGGCGACCCAACGGAAGCGCTGCGCGCCGCCGCGCGCGAGCTTTCGCAGCAAGGAGCCGCGCTGCGCGTGGCGCTCGTCTCGTTGCCGCGCGGCGAAGCGCTGCGCCTCGCCGAGCTCGTCCCCGAGTTCCAGGTGATGCTCGTGGGCAAGCCCGTGGACCAGGGCGAGGGCAACGATCCCGTGACCCCACCGACCACCGTGGGGCGCACGCTGGTCGTGCAGGCGCCCAACCACCTGCAAGCGTTCTACACGGTGGACTTGTTCGTGCGCGACGGAAAGCTCGAGTTCGCGAACGGTGACACCGCGAGCGAAGAGCGGGCACGGCTCGAGCAGCGCGCCGACGAGCTGGCCCGGCGGATCGCGAGCGCCGAGAAACACGACGGCACGCGTAAGGAAGACTTGGATGCGCGCGAGCCGCGTCCCATCCACGCTCAGGTTGCCGGCGAGCA
>QGUH01000310.1 GCA_003242355.1 Pseudomonadota bacterium | reverse complement strand
CGCGGGTGCGTCTCTTCTTCGCCGAGGGGATCGACGCCGAAGGGACGCGGCACCGCTTGCCGCCTCGCCTCGTCGCGACCGAGGAGGTGATGCAAGCGGCGGCCACGGTGCGCCGTGCGGTTCGGAGTGGGCGGGCGGCCATGGGCCGCCTCTGCGCCTCGATCGCCGACAGGGCGGCTCGAAGCGCCGAGCACGCCTCCCTCGTCGAGATCGCGCTCGTCGAAGCGCGCTTCGATCCGGTCGCTTACTTCGTGCGCGGTCCCGAGCCAGAGGAGCGCCGCGTGGCGCACCGGTGCGCCGTCGCGTCGGCGGGTAACGCGGAGGCGGACGCGCCGGAGGCCAAGCCGCGTCGGCGCCGACGCCGGGGAGGGGAGCCGTGAGCGCGGTCACGAAGGCGCTTCGCGCCGTCGATCGGTACTGGTACACGCCCGCTCCGAGTGAGCGACCCGCGGTGTTGCGCATCGCCATCGGCGGCTTCGCGCTCATTTACCTGGCCGTGCGCTTCGGCTCGTTCACGCGCGTCGCCCGCCTCGACGCCACCCAGTTCGCGCCCACGGGACCCATCGCCGTGCTGCTCTCCGAGCCGCTGCCGTCGCCGCTGCTCGTGGGGCTCGCCGTGGCGACGCTCGCGTGCGCGGTGCCGTTCGTGCTCGGGTTCCGCTACCGGCTCACGGCGCCCGTCTTTGCCGGGCTGTTCCTCCTGCTCACGAGCTATCGCAGCTCGTGGGGCATGACGTTTCACACGGAGAACCTCCTTTGCCTGCATCTGCTCGTGCTCGCGTTCGCGCCCGCGGCCGACGCCCTGAGCCTCGACGCCCGCCGTCGCCCGCCCGTCACCGAAGCGCACGGACGCTATGGCTGGGCGGGGCGCGCGCTCTCCGCGATCACGGTCGTCACCTACGTCATCGCGGGGCTCTCGAAGGTGCGCCTGGGGGGTGCCGGATGGACGGGCGGGGAGCTGCTCCAGGCCCAGATCGCGTACGACAACCTCCGCAAGATCGAGCTCGGTAGCATTCACTCGCCGCTCGGCGCGGCGCTCGTCTCCGAGACCTGGCTCTTCGCGCTGCTCGCGTGGCTCACGCTCGTCGTCGAGCTCGGCGCGCCCATCGCGCTCGTTGGCGGCAAGCTCGCGCTCGGCTGGGCGCTCTCCGCGTTCGGGTTCCACCTCGGCGTGGTCGCGTTGATGGCCATCGTGTTCCCCTATCCGTTGTCGTTCGTCGCGTACCTCTCACTCTTTCGGGTGGAGCGGGTGCTGACCACGCGGATTTTTGGCAAGGTGTTCTCCCGTGCTTTCGGTCTTGCTCAAGCGCCTGACCATCGATCAGTGGCGCGCGATTGACGCACGCTACAAGAGCGAGTCGCTCCCGGATTTGCGCGCCGCCGCCGTCCTCTTGACGGCAGGGCTCTCGCTCGTATTGCCGCACTACTTCGGGCGCCCCCGGATGATCGACGAGCTGCCCGGATTGAAGGACGTGGCCCTCGCCGTCGTCCCGTACCCGGACCTCTTGCCACATCTGTATTGGGCTGCATTCAAACTGGTAAACTACGGGATCCTACCGTACCTGTGCATCCGGCTCGTGCTCCGCGCGCGTGGTCGCGATCACGGTCTTCGGTTCGTGCGGGAACCGCGCGTGTGGGTGCTGTACGCCGCGATGGTCGCGCTCGTCGTTCCCCTGGCGTACGTCGCGTCCGGATCGGAGGCGTTCCTCCGCACCTACCCGAAGTATGCGAATGCCGGCGCGTCGCTCGAGCAGTTTCTCTTGTGGGAGCTCGCCTACGGCTTTCAGTTCTTGATGCTCGAGTTCTTCTTTCGCGGGTTCTTCGTCTTCGCGTTGGCGCGGTACATCGGCTCGCTCGCCATCTTCGTCATGGTCGTTCCGTACGCCATGATTCACTTCGGAAAGCCGCTCGCCGAGTGCCTCGGATCGATCGTGGCCGGAGTCGCTCTCGGCACGATCGCCCTCCGCACGGGTTCCATCTACGGCGGCGTCGCCGTCCACTGCGCCGTCGCGTGGAGCATGGACCTGTTCGCGCTCGCGGGGCACGGAAAGCTGACCGCCCTCTTCGGCGGATAGTCGGCGCCGTTCCTTTCGGCCAGGCGCTCGAGGGCGTGTGCGTCAATCGTCGAGGGAATCCGCCAGGTCGCGATCGCTCCATATCGATGTCGCCGTTTTCGGCCAGGCGCTCGAGGGTGTCGTGCCGAAACCGTGGGCGAATCCGGTTGCGATCGCTCCGCGGCGCCGGTCGCGCTTTCGGCCAGGCGCTCGAGGCCCACGCGTGCCAATCGCCGAATGAATCCGTGAGGTCGCGTACGGTTCGCGGCGCCGACGCGGCGGTGGGGTGGGCCTCGGGTTCGGACGCGCTGCAGCACGAAACTTGGCAGCAATCCGCGGTATCGGCGAAAGTTCACCCACTGTTCGGCTTTCCCGAAGGAGAACGACGATGCGTGGTGTGCGGTGGCTAGGTGCACTGTTGATGGCAGGAGCTTGCTTCGTGAGCGCTCCGGCGTTCGCCGCGCCGGCGACGGTCAACTCGATCCAAATCGGGCTGGGCGCTCGATACGGCATCGAGATGATGGAAGGCGAGGGGAACCCTTGGGGTTTCGGGCTCGGTGTCAATGGCGGCATCACGCTGCCGATGGCGGTGTACGTGGGTGGTGTTGCCGAGTACTTCTTCGGGGAGGAGGTCGACGTTCCCGGCGGGTCCTTCAGCACGAACCTTTGGCAGCTCATGGCCGAGGGCGGGTACGACCTCGGGGCGGGGCCGCTCGTGGTTCGTCCGAAGGTCGGCCTCGGATTCGTCAGCTCGAGCGGGGAGGCCTGCGTGACCGGCTTTGGCTGCACCGACGTGTCGTCGACGGACTTTGCGCTCGCACCGGGCGTGGCAGTCATGGCCTTCCTGCCGATGCTGAGCGTGTCGGCGGACGTCCGCTACGAGCTCGTCTTCGCCGAGGAGACCGGCAAGGGGCTGCTCTTCTCTCTCGGCCTCGGGTTCTGAGCTCGGCCGCAATCGGTCGGGTTCCGAGCCGAGACTCCGGACTCGCTCCGCGGGTTACACGGCCGCCGACGACCGGCTCGGTGGGAGCACGGTGTGCGGGCGCAGCGAGAGGTGCGAGGCGCCCGCCGACGACAGGGCCTGCTCGATGGCGCGGGCGAGCGCTTCCGTCGTGTAGGGTTTGACGAGCCAGGTGAGCCCGCGGGCGACGGCCTGTTCGGCGCGCTCGCTCGGCGCATGCCCGCTCGCCAAAATCGCGCGTTGCTCGGGGAAGTGGCGCTGAATCTGCGCGAGCACGTCGAGGCCGTCGTGCTCCTCGTTCAGGATCACGTCCAGCACCAGGAGATCGTACGGGCTCGGTTCGTCGCGGCGCGCGGCCTCGAGCAAGATCGCGATCGCCTTCTTCCCGCTGTCCGCCGTTTCGACGTGGTGGCCGAGGTACGTGAGCACGCGGCGGGCAGTTCGGAGCTGCGCCGGGTCGTCGTCCACCACGAGCACGCGAGCCCGACACTGCCCGGCGACGTGGCCCGGCGCTTCGCTCCGCGGGAGCGCCGGACCGATCGGGAAGTACAGCGTGAACGTGGTCCCGACGCCGGGCGTGCTCGTCACGTCGACGAAGCCCGCGTGCTCTTTCACGACGCCGTGGACGATGGCGAGACCGAGGCCCGTGCCGCTGTTCTGGTTGACGCGCTTGCTGCTGAAGAACGGCTCGAAGATGCGTCCGAGCGCCGCCTCGGCGATGCCGTCGCCTTCGTCGATGACGCTGACCACCGCGTAGTGCCCCGGTTCGATCATCTCGTAGCCCGACGCTGCGCGGGTCACGTGCACCGAGGCCGTGCGCACCACGACCTCGCCCTCGCCTCGGGTCGCCTCGACCGCGTTGCGCACGAGGTTCGTGATCGCGCGCTCGAGGTGAGCGCCCGAGGCGTGGACGACGAGCGGCTCGGTCGAGAGGTCGACGTTCACGCGCACCGCCGGATTGATCTCGCCGATGAAGCGCAGCGCCTCGGCGCTCGTGCAGCTCGCCACGATTTCGTTCAAATCGAGCGAGCCCTTGCTGGTCTTGCCTTGTCGACCGAGGGTCAAAAGATCCTTGATCGTCTGCGTCGCGCGCAGCGCGGCGGACTTGATGCTCTCGATGTCCGCGCGGATGTCCGCCGCCTCGTCGCCGAGGCCGAGCTCGTCGAGCTCGCTCAGGATCACGTCGGGTAGGGCGACGAGGGGGCCCAAGGCGTTGTTGAGGTCGTGCGCCACGCCTCCCGCGAGCACGCCGAGCGACTGCAGGCGCCGAGCCGTCGCGAGCCGCTCCTGCACGCTGCGTTCGTGCAGCATCGTCCTCTGCATGAGCTCCTGGTGGAGCCCGACCGTCATGAGCGCCTTGCTCACCTGGTCGCGCAGCACGTGATAGCCCTGAATCCCGGGACTGTAGAGGAACACCGCCACGCCGAGATTGCGCGTCTCGAAGGTGAGCGGAAAGACCAGCAGCGTGTGCCGCAGGCGGCTCGGCAAGAGCCCCGAGGGAAACAACCGATCGGCCGGGAACGCCTCGACTCCGGGATCGACCTGCGCGCCATCGACGAGGCACAAGAACGGCTCGAGCTCCGTGTGCGGCTCGTTCCGCCAACGTGAGAGGAAAGCGGTGCGCACGCCGGCAATCGGGAGGCCTTTGACGAGCGCCGTGCGGAGCGACGGAACGTCGAAGGCGACGGCGACCTGCTCGCCGCTCGTGAGCAAGCACAGGTAGTTTTCGTCCACCGCCAGGCGGTGTTGCGTCTGTGCGGCCGTGTTGCTGAACGAGATGAGGCTCAGCGCGCCGTACCACACGTCTTCCAGCTCGGGGCAGCGCGCCTCGGACAGCTCCTCGCGCAGCCGCGTGATGGCGAGCTGCAGAACGCGATAGCGCTCGCTCTCTCCCGGGCTCTCGGCGATGAGCTCCTCCACCGCGCGCGTGAAGGCCTCGGGCTCGGACGTGAGCTCCTCGCGCAGGCCCGTGAGGAGTCGGGTCGCGGCGTTCGCCGGGTCCGTCGTGCCCGAACGGAGCACCAGGGTGAGCGCCGCGTGCAGCTCGTTCGTTCGAGCGTCGAGGAGCTCGAGCGGCGTGCGGCGGCTGGTGGAGACGGGGCGGCGGCTCGCGCGATCGCCGAGAATCGCCACCTCGCAGCCGCAGGAGCGCCGGATCTTGAGCTCCGTCGGCAACACCGAAACCTCGGGGACCGGTTTCCCTTCGAGCTGATCGAGCACGAGCTCCAGCGCCCGGTCCGCGATGGCGTGGAACGGCTGCGCCACGGTGGTGAGTGGCGGATTGCCGAGCCGCGCGAGCAACAGGTCGTCGAACCCCACCACGCGGAGATCGCGCGGAGTCCGGAGGCCTCGGGCTCGAATCATCTCGATGGCTCCGAGCGCCATCGCGTCGTTGGCTGCCACGACGCCATCGAACGGCACGCCGGCATCGAGGAGCCGTTGCATCGCGGCCTTGCCCGACTGGTGCATGAACGTTCCCGTCACGACGAGCGCCGGGTCGAAGGGCAAACCGTGACGCTCGAGCGCGCGGTGATAGGCGCGCAGGCGGCTCTCCGCTTCGGCGTTGTATTGGTCTCTTAACCCAATCCCCGACCCCA
>QGUH01001318.1 GCA_003242355.1 Pseudomonadota bacterium | reverse complement strand
CGCGAGGGCGCCCCCGCCGCACGGACCGCGACGCCCTGCGAGCCAATCGTCGTTGCCGGGCGGTTGCCTCCGCACGTACTCGCGAATCGATTCGCCGAACAAGAGCTCCGCGAGCCGAGCTAGGCTCGCGGACGACTCCGCGCCCCCGCTCGAAAGCTCGAGCATGGCGTAGCGCATCGAGCTCTCGATGAACGACCCGAGCCGCTCCGCATTCACGCTGAGCTTGAGCACGGAGGGCAAGCTCTGGAGCAGCGGATTGTTCGCGTCGCTGCTCCCCAGAAACCCGCAGAGAATGCGCGTCCGCGCGCCGCCGCCTCCGTGACGGATGCGCGCCGGGCCCCCATCCGTGGCCTGCTCGATCAGATCGTTCGCGTCCGCCGGGGCGAGGTCGACGGCGCTGCCCAGCACGTGCGGCTCGTTGCGCGAGACGATGACGAGATCGTTGCGCGTCGCCTCGATCGGCTCGCCGTCTCCGAGCTTGAGGACCAAGCCTCCCTCGAGCACGTAGTGATATGCGATGATCTGCTCGGGAACGCGCGTGAACGGGCGGCAATCGTCCGGATCGATCTTCGACCGGACGCACCAGGGTGCGCTGAACTCCGCCTCCAGGATCACCGCGCCCGACAGCTTCATGGCGCCGAGAATTTCGTTCAGCGCCTCCATGGCACCCCAGGGCTCGCCGGTAAATCGGGCAAGAGATCCGGCAGGGCGGTCATTCCTTACTATCGGCGGATTCCTATACTGACGGGTGTGACGATGGGTCAAGCCGAGCGGCTCTCGCCCGAGGCAGACCGGGTCGGAACGCCCCTCGTCCTCGTCCCGAATGCCCGGGGAAACGCGTGCTGTGCGCGCGCCTTCCCTCGAGGCGGCACGTTTTGGAGCTCGATCATGATGGCCCTGAATGCACTTTCCCAGCTCGAGAGCGCCCCCCGCATCGAACCTGCCGAGCCTCGCGAAACCCAGCGCATCCTGAGCGCGCTGACCCTCGCGTTCGCCGCCGATCCCGCGGTGCGGTGGATGTTCCCCGACCCGGAGCAGCACCTCCGCTTCTTCCCCGAGTTCGCGCGCGCCTTCGGCGGCGCGGCGCTCGGGCGGCACACCGCGTGGGTGGCCGGAGAAGGCATCGGTGCCGCGCTCTGGCTCGCGCCGGACACGCACCCGGACGAAGCGGCGCTCGCCGCGGTGGTCGAGCAAGGCGTCGTGCCTCGTCAACGAGACGAGGTGTTCGCCGTGTTCGAAGAAATGGGCAAACGGCACCCCGCCCAGCCCCACTGGTACTTGCCCTTGATCGGCGTCGAGCCGACCTGGCAAGGACGGGGCCTCGGCAGCGCGCTGCTCCGGCCCATTCTCGCTCTGTGTGACGCCACGGGTCGCCTCGCGTACCTCGAATCGACGAATCCCAAGAATCGCCCGCTGTACGAGCGCCACGGGTTCGAAGCAATCGGCGAAATCCGAGTGGGGAGCTGTCCGCCGATCGTGCCGATGCTGCGCCGACCGCGGTCCATCGCCTAGAGCGACAAACGGTTAGGAACGCGCCGAAACACGCGGAAAACAGCGTCGGACAGAGTGCCCGCGTGGGGAGGGGCCCCGCCGAGTTCACCTCGGC
>QGUH01001317.1 GCA_003242355.1 Pseudomonadota bacterium | reverse complement strand
AGGCGGCCCAAGCCGCTTACGTGGAAGAGATGAACGTCGGCGGCCCGCGCGGACAGGCCGACATCACGGCGGGCCAGTACGGGGCAATCCTGAACCGGGGCACCTACTTCGCGCATTGCGGGATCCCCGACTCGATGGGCGTCAACATTTGCGCCGCCGTGCAGAACGGCCGCGCAGTCGGCGTCACCGTCACCACGAAGCCGCGCGATCGGCGCGCCGAAGCCTGCGTCGCGGCCGCGGTCCGGGGCCTGCGCTTCCCGAGCCACCCGAAGCTCGACGTGACGCGCACGCAGTTCTGATCGTATTCTCGGCGCCGCTTTGGCGGTCGAGGAACGGCGCGAACGCAACGGGGTCGCTTCCGGCTCGTTCCGGGGTGCGGCGACGCGCGTCCCCACGCTGATCCTCGCGGCGCTCCTCGCGCTGGCCTGCAGCGTTCCCGTTGCCGCCAACCTCGACGAGACCGACGCGAACCGCGCGATCGTCGTGCTCGAGCGCGGCGGAATCGGCGCCTCCAAGGAACGCGACCCCGAGCACGAGGGGCGCTTCCGCGTGAGCGTCGCCACCGGCGATGCGTCCGCGGCCATCGGATTGCTCGCCCGCGAAGAGCTGCCTCCACGCAATAGCCCAGGCGTGCTCGAGGCGCTCGGCGACGGATCGATCGTTCCGAGCCGGCTCGCGGAGCACGCGCGCTGGAGCCTCGGGGTGGCTGGCGAGCTCGAGCGCTCGCTGCGTGCGGTCGACGGCGTGCTTACCGCGCGCGTCCATCTCGCGGTGCCTCCGCGCGATTCCCTCGCGCCGGAAGCCGCCCCCGAGCGACCGAGCGCGGCCGTGCTCGTGCGGCATCGCGGCGCCACTCCGCCCGTTGCGCTCGCCGAAGTGCAGCGGCTCGTCGCCGGCGCGGTTCCTGGACTGTCGCCCGAGCACGTTTCGGTGGTCATGGCGCCGAGCGCCGTTCCGACGAGCCCCGGAGGCGAGCTGTTGCGGCTTGGCCCGATCACGGTCACCCGGGGCTCGGCCCCTGCCGTGCGCTGGATCTTCGGCGCGGCCGTCGTGCTCAACCTCGCGTTGGTCGGCACTCTCCTCTTCCTCTGGACCCGACTGCGGCGCGCGGAAGCGTCGCTCGCGGAGCTCAGGCTCGCCAGCGAGAGCGAGCGCGCCGGCAAGCGGTGATCGAGCTCCGCGGCGTTCGAAAGCGCTTCCGAACCCCGGTCTTGACCGGCCTCGACCTCCACGTCGCACCGGGGTGCCTCTACGGCCTGCTCGGGCCGCCGGCAGCGGGCAAAACGCTCGTGCTCAAGCTCATCGCCGGGCTCGTTCGCCCCGACGCGGGACGCGTGCGCGTGGGCGGGCGTGACCTCGAGCAACTCTCGGAGCTGGAGCTCGGGGAGCACCGGCGTTCCATCGGCATGGTGTTCCAGAACAACGCGTTGTTCGACGCGTGGAGCGTCGCCGAGAACGTCGCGTTCCCCCTGCGACGCACGACCGACCTCAGCGAGCACGAGATCCGAGAACGCGTGGCGGAACGACTCGCGCGCGTCGGTCTCGGCGATCTCGGCGAACGCCTTCCCACTCAGTTGAGCGGCGGGCAGAAAAAGCGCGTCGGCATC
>QGUH01000309.1 GCA_003242355.1 Pseudomonadota bacterium | reverse complement strand
GGTTTGGGGGGGGGCGGGGGGAAGGGCGGGGTTCGCCCCTCCCGTTCGGGGCTCGGCTCGGTCCCGCCCGGCGAAGTTGTCGGGGCGCGCATGACGGATCCCGGTTGGGAGCCGGTGCTCAAGCAAGCCGCGGCCGTCGTCACGGACCAGGGCGGCCGAACGTGCCACGCCGCCATCGTCTCGCGCGAGCTCGGCATTCCCTGTGTGGTGGGGACCGGCGACGCCACGGCCGTGATCGAAACCGGCGACGTGGTGACCGTATCGTGCGCCGAGGGCGACGAGGGCCGTGTGTACGCGGGCACGATCCCGTTCGAGCGGGAAACGATCGATCCGGCTTCGCTCCCGAAACCCTCCGTGCCCGTCATGCTCAACGTCGGCAATCCGGAGATGGCGTTCTTGCTCGGGCAGCTCCCGGCCGCGGGCGTGGGGTTGCTCAGAATCGAGTTCGTCGTCTCGAGTTGGATTGGCATCCACCCGATGGCGCTGGTCCACCCGGAGCGCATCGAGGACCGGAAGGTCCTCGCCGAAATTCGCGCCCGCACCGCGGGTTTCGAGCGGCCGGAAGAATACTTCGTGGATCGGCTGTCGAGCGGCGTCGCACAGATCGCCGCGGCGTTCTACCCGCGGCCAGTGCTCGTGCGCATGAGCGACTTCAAAACCAACGAATACTCGAGCTTGCTCGGGGGAAGCGTGTTCGAGCCGGTGGAGCACAACCCGATGATCGGGTTCCGCGGCGCTTCCCGATACTACGACGAACGGTATCGCGAGGGCTTCGCGTTGGAGTGCGCCGCAATCCGCCGGGTGCGCGAGCAGATGGGGCTCACCAACGTGAAGGTCATGATCCCCTTCTGCCGCACGCTCGAAGAAGGGCGTCGAGTCATCGAAGAGCTCGCCAAGAATGGGCTCGTTCGCGGCCAGAACGAGCTCGAGGTCTACGTGATGTGCGAGATCCCGAACAACGTGATCCTCGCCGAAGAGTTTTCGGAGATCTTCGACGGCTTCTCGATCGGCTCGAACGATCTCACTCAGCTCACGCTCGGCATCGACCGCGATTCGGAGATCCTGGCCCCCTTGTTCGACGAGGCCGACCCCGGAGTGAAGCGCCTCATCGAACTCGTAATCGAGCGCGCGCACGAGAAAGGGCGCAAGGTCGGTTTGTGCGGACAGGCGCCGAGCGATCGCCCGGAGTTCGCCCGGTTCCTCGCGCAGGCGAACATCGATTCCATCTCGGTCTCGGCGGACGCGCTGCCCCGCGTACTCGAGGTGTTGGCGGAACCTTCCCGCTGAACGCAGGGATGGCGGAGCCGTCTCGCCGCGCGCACGCGCTCCGCCCCGAGAACGCCGATCGGAGGGGCGGCGCACGCCCGTCTCTCCCCCGGCGGGCCCGCGGCTCGGGGGTTTGCGTGCCCGGCTTCGGCGCGCCCCCCGGTTGCGGGTGGGGCGCGGAGGCGGGCCGGGGTTCCGGGGTGGGGGCGGGCCCCCGTGTGGGGGCCCCCGCCCCGAGCGCCCCTCGTGCCTCCCGGCGACGCACTTCGCCGACCGCCGCGCTTGCGCGTGGCACGGAGCGGCACGGCTTCGGGATTGCTTCGGCGCTCCGGGTCGTGCAAAAAGGCCCGTCCCGTGCTCCGCGCCGTTCTGACGATCATCACGTGGATCGAGCTGTTCCTGGTAGCGACGCTCGGATTCGTGTTCATGATGGCCGTGTATCTGCCGACGCGACCCTTCGATTCGCGGCGGCTGATCTCCGGGCGTGCGCTGCGTTTGGTGGCGGTCGCGGCGGCGAAATTCAATCCGTTCTGGCGCTTTCGCGTCGTGGGGCCCGTGCCCGAGGCGCGCCCGCGGCGCGTCGTGTGCGTGAGCAACCACCTCTCCTATACGGACATCTTCCTCATCAGCCATCTGCCTTGGGAGATGAAGTGGCTCTCCAAGGACAGCATCTTTCGGATTCCGTGCGTCGGTTGGGGCATGTGGCTCGTCGGTGACGTGCCGCTCGCGCGGGGCTCCGCTCAGTCGGCGAAGGCTGCGCTCTCCCGCTGTGCGGAGTGGCTTCGGCGAGACGTCCCGGTGATGATCTTTCCCGAGGGCACCCGATCCCCGACCGGGGAATTGCTCCCGTTCAAAGACGGGGCGTTTCGGATCGCAATCGAGACCGGCGCCGACGTACTGCCGATCGCCGTCTGGGGCACCCAGAGCGCTCTACCCAAGAACGACTGGCGGGCTGGGTTCGCGCGAGGCGTGGTCACGGTCGGCGAGCCGATCTCCACGCGGGGGATGACCCTGGCGGACGTGCCCCGCCTCAAGGGGGAAGCGCGGACGCGCATCGAGGCGCTCCTCGAGCGGCTCCGAAGCGGCGAGGAGCGGCCCGTGCACCGCCAAGTTTCGACGGTGTAACGGTTCTGTGCCCGTCGAAGCAAGAGAAACACAGCCGAATCGAACCAGAAACAGAGCTGCGGATATTCCCCTCGACGTCCCGAGCCGGGACCGACCGTTTGGTCGGAGCGGCCGGCGAGCCTCCACGAGGAGAGTGTTCCCATGTCGAGACATTTGCTTGCAGCTCTATTGCTGTTCGGACTGGTCTGTGCGCTGCTGCCCGGCGTCGCTTGGGCGCAGCCAGGCGAAACACCGGTGGCGACCGCGGACCTCGAGCGCCGCATCGCCGACCTCGAGGCCTATGTCAACAACGGTGCCCGCGACATGGAAACCTCCAAGCTCGCCGGGCCCGGGCCAGGGCACAACGCCTGGCTGATGACCTGTGCCGCGCTCGTGCTCTTCATGACGCTGCCGGGGCTGGCGCTGTTCTACGGCGGCCTCGTTCGCCAGAAGAACGTGCTCAGCGTGATGGCTCAGTGTCTGGGCCTCGCGGGCGCGGTCGCCGTGCTGTGGTGGGCGTTCGGCTACAGCCTCGCTTTCTCTCCGGGAAGCTCGCTGATCGGAGGGTTCGACTACGCGGGGCTCGCCGGCGTCGACGGCAACCCGAACGCGGACTACTCGGGTTGGGTCTCCGAGAGCGTGTTCGCGATGTTCCAGCTCATGTTCGCCATCATCACGCCGGCCCTCATCGTCGGCGCGGTCGCGGAGCGCATGAAGTACGCCGCGATCATGCTGTTTCTGCTGGGCTGGATGGTCGTCGTCTACTTCCCGCTCGCGCACATGGTCTGGGGCGTCGACGGCCTCATGAACGGCATGTGGAACGCCGGCGCGGCCATCAAGGCCATCGACTTCGCGGGAGGAACCGTCGTTCACATGAGCTCCGGCTGGACCGCGCTCGTGCTGTGTCTCTTGCTGGGCAAGCGCAAAGGGCACGGAACGGAGAATTTCGCTCCGCACAGCATGGTGCTCACCATGGTCGGCACCGGCATGCTCTGGGTGGGTTGGTACGGGTTCAATGCCGGGAGCGCCGCCGGTTCGGACGGCATCGCCGCTCACGCCTTCATGACCACCACGCTCGCTGCAGGCGTGGGCGGCCTCAGCTGGGCCGCGATCGAGTGGGCGACGCGCGGCAAGCCGACCGTGCTCGGATTCTGCTCGGGCATCGTGGGTGGGCTCGTCGTGATCACGCCGGGCGCCGGCTTCGTTTCCGCGACCAGCGCGGTCGTCATGGGCGTGTTCGCGGGCATCGTTCCGTTCTACGCGTGCACCAAGTTGAAGAACGCGCTCAAGTACGACGACGCCCTCGATACTTTCGGCATCCATGGGGTCGGGGGAACCATCGGCGCGCTCTTGACCGGCATCTTCGCCAGCCCCGAAGTGAACCCGAACCTGCTCGGCAATTTGAAGGACGTGGTCGGCTCGACGCTCTGGCTCGAGCAGCTCAAGGCCATGGCGTTCACGATCGTGCTCAGCGTGATCGCGACCGTGGTGCTGGCGTACGTCGTGAAGGCAATCGTGGGACTTCGGCCTACACTCGAAGACGAGGAGACCGGCCTCGACCTCGTCGACCACGGCGAGCGCGGCTATCACCTCGGCGGCGCCTGATTCCGGCCGAATTCACCGCGCGGGGGAGGGGCGGCGCGAGCCGTCCCTCCGAGGCGAGAACGCCGATCCGTCGAATCGGCGTTCTCGGCCGGAGGCGCTGGCGATCGACCGCACGGCGACGCCGTTGCGTGCGGCGGCGAACTCTGGTTTACCGGGACCATGTTCGCGTGCAGGCGGATCGTGCTTTCGGTGCTCCTCGTCCCAACCCTTTCGCTCTCGGCATGCCGTGGCGGCAACGCCGAAAAGTGCAACGAGGCGCTCGGGACGACCCGGAAGGCCATCGAGAGCAACGACTTTACGTCGGCACAGAGCTGGCGCGAGTACGCGTGGAAGCAGTGCGACGATCGGCAGGCCCTGGAGGCGCTGGACCGGGAGCTCATCGACAAGCGGAACCAGGTCGCCGCGAAGGAACAGGAGGCGGCCGCGAAGCAGCAGGAGAAGCGCGAGCTGCTCAAGGTGTTTCTCTCGTGGGCGCGCGACCACCGCAACGCCGCCGATCGCGCTTCCTCGGCGCCCGTCTGCGATCCGCCCAATCCGGCAGATCGGAAGAAGGAAGAATCGAAGGACCGCTTCTGCACGGCTACACGCGAGGCCGGTACGGCGACGCTCCAGGCGAGGTACTGGGCCGCAGAGCCGGCCGCCGTCCGCTTCACCGTGCGCCTTCCGGAGCCGACGAGTTGTGAGGAGCTCGGTGCCGGGGCTGCGGTCAAGACCTGGCAGGTTCCTGCGACGCTCGGTCGGACCGCGGAGCGCTTCCGCTGCGAGTTCACCTCCGGCCCGCTCGCGGGCATGTACGCAGTTGGCAGTCGTGCCGTGAATGCCGAGCTGTACGTGTTTTCGCCCGCGTACCTCGAGAAGGAACCGGCGCTGAAAGCCACGCTCGAAGGGCCGTGACCGGGCCATATCGGCCCGCCCCCCACATCGGAGGCGATTCCGAGTGCTCGGGAGCACGCTCCGTTAAGGGAGGGAAGGTCCGCGCCGTTCTGGAGCCGTGCAGAGCGATCGCGCATCCGCAGCGCCCTTCAGCGTGCACGAGCCTTTGAGAAGACCGAACCCGACCACCCGACACGACGCGGGGGCCGAGGTTCGGATTCTGTCCGGCCCAATGGCGGGGCAACGGTTCAGGCTCGAGCCCGAGACGCTCGTCGGCCGCTCCCCGGAAGCGGCCATTCTGATCGGTGACCCCGGCGTTTCCCGGAAGCATGCGCGCTTCGTGCAGGGGGCGGGAGGCGAGGTCTTCGTCGAGGATCTCAACAGCAAGAACGGAACGTACGTGAATGGGACGCGCGTCGAGCGGCATCGGCTCGCGTTCGGCGACCGCGTGCGCTTCGGGCCGAACGTCGTTGCGGAGCTGGCGAGCTTCGACGCGGCGCGCGCCAAAACGGTACAGCGTCAGCGCTTCGAGACCGTGGGCCGCCTCGCCGTCGGCGTGGCGCACGACCTGAACAACGTGTTCGCGGCGCTCGACGCGAGCGCCGGGTTTCTCGAGATGCTGCCGCCGGATCGGACGCTCGGCGATCCGGAGGTTCGCGAGTGCATCCACGACCTCTGCCTTTCCGCCACGCAGGGAGCAGAGCTGACGAAGGGGATACTGGCCTTCGCGCGGGGCCAGGACCTGCGCGGCACGGTCGAGGTGGCGCGCATCGTCGGAGAAGTCGTCCGC
>QGUH01001316.1 GCA_003242355.1 Pseudomonadota bacterium | reverse complement strand
TGCGCGTTCTCAAGAACGCGGTCGCGCTGCGCTTCGGGCTTCCGATCGCCGCCTTGCGCTGGGTCGCAGCGCGCGCCAACGGCCGACGAGCGCCGAAGGACGTCGACATCGGGGCTGCGCCTCCCGGTGTGCGCGTGGCGGGGAGCTTCGAGCTACTCGGCACCCCGTTGCGCGCCTCCGCCGTCGTGCTCGTCGACGACATTCGGTTCGGCGACGACGAGCTCCGCATCGCAATCCGTCTCCGCGAGCTCGCGCTCGACGTGCTCGACGATCGCGTCGAGAGCCCGCTCGCCGCGCTCCTGCGCTCGGGCGCGCTCGACCTCAGCAAGCCCGGCAACTTGCTCGCGTTCATGCCGAAGCGTCCGGCGATCATCGTGGAGGCCAAGGACGACCGCATCGTGCTCGATTTGCTGCGGCACCCGAAGCTCGCCTCCGATCCACGGATCCGACGCTGGATCGCCGCGATCGTCCCGTTCGTGACGGTCGCCTCGCTGCAGACGAAGGAAGACCACGTCGATCTCGCCCTGCGTGCCTTCCCGCAGGGAGTTTCGCACGCCTTCGAACGGCTCCGCCGTCGCGCCGTGGCGAACGTTCGTCGCTTGCTCTAAAAACGCCGCGTGGCGCGTTCCCCAACCGCTTTTGTCGCTCCAGGAGTCGAGGAGACGCCGTGAGCCCGCCCGAGATCGTTCCCGTCGCCAACTACCACTGCCAAACCGGTGAGAACCCGCTCTGGAACGAGCGTGACCGAAAGCTGTATTGGGCAGATATCCCGAGCGGACGTCTGTTCCGCGTCGCCCACGACACGCTCGAGCACGAGTGCTTCCATCAGGGTGAGGTCGTTGGCGGCTTCACCTTCCAGGACGACGACACGCTCCTGCTCTTCGAGGCCAATCGCATCGCGGTGCTCGACCCCGCGAGCGGCCAGCGTCGGGTGCTCGTGGAAGGCATCGACCCGGACATGGAGCGCTTCAACGACGTGATCGCGGATCCGGAAGGTCGCGTGTACGCCGGCACCATCGGGCGCACGAACGAGAACGGCGGCCTTTATCGCGTCGAGCGCGACGGCAGCGTGATGTGCCTCTGGAAAGGCACCGGCATCGCCAACGGGATGGCGTTCACGGCCGACCTCGCGCGCTTTTATTGGACGTGCAGCACCAGCCGACGCATCTTCGTCTGCGACTACGATCGGAAGAGCGGAACGCTCGCCAACCGGCGCGTCTTCTACGCGGCACCCGAAGGTGAGGGCGACCCGGACGGGCTCACGCTCGACACGGACGACCACGTGTGGACGGCGCGCTGGGGCAGTGGCCTCTTGCTTCGGATCGCCCCCGACGGAAGCGTGCAGGAGCGCATCGAGCTGCCGGTTCCGCGCGTCTCGTCGGTCGCCTTCGGCGGTCCGGACCTCGACACGCTCTACGTCACGACCGCCGGGGACAGCCCAGACTCCGACACGGCCGACGGCACGCTCTACCGCCTCTCCGTCGGCCGGCGCGGACGCCCCGAGTTCCGCTCACGCATCCGCCTTTGACCGGCCACCGCCCGCGTGAAGCTCAGCGGAGTGTCGCTCCCGAGCTCGTGACATCGCTGCTCGCCCCAATCGGTGCCGGA
>QGUH01001315.1 GCA_003242355.1 Pseudomonadota bacterium | reverse complement strand
CGCTCAACACCAAAAGTCGGGTCCCCGCACCCCCCCCGAAAGCACCCGGAAAAAAAACCCTGATCCGCGTTCCCGAAGCACCCGATCTCGACCGCATGCTCATACCTCCACGACTCGAGCGAACGAATGCACGGCGCAGTCGCAGCCCACGTCCACGGGGAGAGACTACTTCATTTCCGTTGCGTCGCTCCAGCCCTCTTCGCAGGCGGGAGTGATTTTTCCGTTTTTCGGACTCGCGCTCACATCACCGCCACTCGAAGTGATTACTACGTCCCCCATCGCCTTTCCTCCGTTCGACTCCGCCCCTCTCCGCCATTCCCACGACTCCCAGGTTGCGCGCGATGCCGCACCTCTGGCGCAGGGCGTTTCGTGGGAACCGAGAGTCCTTGGAAACGGGCTTCCGTCACGGAGTAGCCGCCGTGCTCGGCGAGCTCGTGTGGGCATGTTTGCCACGCGACCCTTGCTCCGTTCACCGCGTTCCGTGCGAACGATATTCCGGGGCAATCGTCAGCGTCGCACGCCAACCGCGTTCGGTCGTGGCGTTCTTCTGGACGACCTGCTGAGTGGACCTCCTCGTCGGCACCCGCCCCTCCGACACTGACTTCCTTCGTCCTCGCTTCGGTATCGGGAGTCTCGCGTTTGGACGAGCGAGTCACTCCGCGGACACGGATCGTCGAGCTCCGGACACCTTTCGTTCTACCGAACGCCCTTCGTCCCCGCGCTCGCGTCCGCGCGGCCGCTTCGAGTCGCGCTGCCGGCACCTCCTCGCGTGTACCGCTTGCTCGAGGAAGCATCGTCCTGGTTGCGCGAAAAGGGCGTTTCGCAGTGGACCGCCCCTATCCCCTCGAACGCTTCCGTCGCGAGATTGCCGAAGGACACGTCTGGTACGGGACCCTCAAAGAGAGCCCGATCGGACGGTGACGCTCCTCCCGCAACGACCCGAGTATTACCCACGGGAAATCTGGGACGACGGAGCGCCTGCCTGGTACCTTTGCCGATTCGCGGTGGCGAGAAAGCTCGCTGGGCGCAGCATCGGCGTGCGATTGCTCGACCAGCTCGCGATCGATGCCGAGCGGAGTGGCGTCGCGGCGTTGCGCCTCGACGTCGTCTCGTCCAACCCGTTCTTGGAGCGTTACTACCTCGAGCACGGCTTTCGGAGTCGTGGCATCGCAGAGATCCTGGGACAACGCGTGCTCCTCCTCGAAAGGCGCACGCGCCCGTGGCTCACTCGCCTCCACTCGTGATGACAACCCGGGCGTCGTGCCGAACGGCTCGTGACAATCGGATGAAGCGACACGACGGACGCGCCCCGCGCGCCGCGTCGAGCTCCTTGGGCCAGCGGTTCGCTCGCTTGCCGGAACCCCGGGTCGCTGGCTAGAAATAGGGCGGTCAGTTGCTGCCGGGGCCGCCGAGGACGAACTCGCGGCGGAAGCCGCGCGTTGGGTTTTCGACGGCGACGCGCACGCGGCCGTCGCGCTCGTAGGCGTACCGTTCGATCACGTGCTCGCTGCCTTCGGGGAGGTGTCGGTGACGCGCGAGATCCGCGAGGCCCGTGCGGGACTCGGGCTCGGCCCCGAAGGGAAGGAACAAACGCCCCAAGGGTGGAGAA
>QGUH01000308.1 GCA_003242355.1 Pseudomonadota bacterium | reverse complement strand
CGACTCCCGAGGTCCCGGAGCTCCCAATGGGAGCCTGCCCACCGCAACGCCGCATGACACGCCGAGACGTACGGGCGGTCGAGCCGTAGCCCGCAGGACCACGCGCGCCCGATGATGAGCTCCGGCTCGACGGCGAGCGATCGTTGGTTCCTGGGATCGAAGAGCACGGCCATTGGATCGCGAACGACTTCGGCGGAGGGGCCTCCGCCCCGGAATTAAGGAGCAGCATTTCCGTGCGATCAAGAGCAGCCAGCGCCCGCCGGGACTCGCCGGTCGAAAGCGTGGTCTTTGCCGCCTTCTCGCGGCGCCTTTCCCGCGCGATTCGATGACGGAATTCGCTGCCCTGCGCCGTCACGCGATTCGACGACGGGGCCTCACGAAGAAGCACCCGCGTGGTCCGTTTGGTCTCCGAACCGATGCGCTCACTCCGCCGGGTCGATCTCGCGAATGCAGGCCGAGCTGCAGCCGTCGTGGTCGAGGTTGTTCCCGTCTTCGCATTGCTCGTACTGCAGCTGAAGCACACCATCGCCGCAGTACGGCCCGAGAACGCAACCCGGCGCACACTCGCCGTAGCCACCCGCGTTCACGCCGTCGTCACACTGCTCGAACTCGGGCTGCACGATACCATCGCCGCAGCGTGGACCGATCTTGCAGTCGGGTGTGCAGCCACCGTACGCGCCGTCGTTGACGATGCCGTCGCCGTCGTCGACGTCGCCGTCGTCGCACTCCTCGCCGTACTCGTGCTGGACGATCTCGTCGCCGCACCGCGGGCCGAGCGTGCACGTCGGGCTGCACTTTCCGTAGTCACCCGTGTTCTCGGGACCGTCGTCGCATTCCTCGCCGGCCGCGACCACGCCGTCTCCGCAGTTGGTCGTGCACTCGCTCGGGTTCAGATTGAACCCGCTCAACGTGAGCTGGAACGACGAGCCGCGGAGCTTGCGCTCGGCGTGGAACACCGCGATCTCGTACACCTGCCCCGCTTCCATCCCGAAGTCGCCGGCCGTGGCGTCCACGCACCTCGGAACGTTGTTCTGCCCGAACGGCGTGCAAAGCTCGATGTCCGCTCCGTCGATCGTCAAGGTGCCGGTGAGCGGTGGATGCCATCCGCCGAGATCCAGCGCGAGCCTGCGGTTCAGGAACACCCACACGTCGTCGTCGCCCGTGAACTCGAGCCGTGCGGGCAGATCGGGATCGTACTCGAACCAGTAGCGCACCTCGGTGGTGAAGTAGAAGTTGTGCTCGCCACCGTCGGAGATCCAGTTGTACCCGTACGCGGGCGCAATCTCACCCGCTTGCGCCGGATCCCGGGAGGGAAGGCCGTCGACGGGGAAGAACAGCGGGTTTCCGTCGTAGCGCTTCTCGGTCAGTACACAGGAGTGGGCGCCCCCGTACGGCTCGCAAGGATCGAAGCACACTTGCTCGGCTTCGAGCTCGCAGTTGCCGCACATCTCGCCGCCGCCGGCGCCGCACGGTGAGCCCGTGCCGTCTTCCACCTCGAGCCCGCCGATCCACTGCTCGCCATTCGGCCCCCAGCGGTTGACGTAACCGCCTCGGCCGTTGTCGTAGAGCGTGAGCGAGCCGACGACGGACGTGCTCTTGTTGCTGTTGCGATACCACTCGGCGAACGATTCCCGAGACAGGATGTTCGCGTTGTTCACGTTCGTGAAGACCGGCTTGCCGTCGTCGTCGAGCATCGCGGCGACGATGCCCGGAGTCACTTCCGTCCTGTTGTTGGGTGGCTCGAAATCCGGGTGATTGCCGTCGAAGTCGCGGAAAATGACGGGTACGGTGATCGTGCACGGCGTCCCCGCGTCGGGGTCGCACGCGCCCGCGGCGTTCGTGCACTGATGGCCGTCTTCGACGGTGCACGTGCTCGAGCACCCGTCTCCGTCGCGCAGATTCCCGTCGTCACACTCCTCGGTGGCGCTGAAGACGATCCCGTCTCCGCATCGTGAGGTGCACGCCCCACCCGAGCACTCCGGCTCGATGCGGCAGGTGGCGCTGCAACCGTCGAAGGGGATCTGGTTGCCGTCGTCGCAACTCTCGGCGCCTTCGACGACGCCGTCGCCGCACGTCGTTGCCGAGCAGTCGCTCGGGCTCCCCTCGCACTTGTAGCCGACCTCGATCCGACACTTCGAATCGCACCCGTCTCCGTCGTCGCGGTTGCCGTCGTCGCAGCCTTCGTTCGGATCGACCGAACCGTCACCGCACAGGTAAACGCGCGTACACGGCTGCCCCGGCGTTCGGCAGGCGAACCCCTTCTCGACGAGGCTACAGCTCGCGGCGCAGCCGTCGCCGTCCTCCTGGTTCCCGTCGTCACAGGCCTCGCCCGGACCGACGACCCCGTCCCCGCAGACGATGGTCGAGACACAGGGCTGGCCCGGCGTCGGACACTCCCAGAACGGCTCGATGACGCACCGGCCCGAGCAGCCGTCGCCCGGCAGACTGTTCCCATCGTCGCACTGTTCCGGCGGGTCGAGATTGATGAGCCCGTCCCCACACGCCGGATCCTGAGGCACCAGCCGGCATTCCGGTTTGTCCGGATCCAACTCGCACGGGTTGGGCGGAGGAGCCGTCGGATCCACGAGCGGCGGAGCGCCCGTGTTCCCTGCGGGAGGCGGCGGCTGCGTCGGGTCGCCGGTACCGGATCGGCCTCCCGTCCCCGGGTCGTTCGTTCCGTCGGGAACGCCCCGTTCGGGCAGCGTGCCGCCCGACCCACAAGCAAGCAGCCAGCTGGCAGAAACCACGAACGAAAGGAGCGAGCCGATGCGCATGTCGGACCCCGAGCGGTAACGTTCGGAGCCGGTCTCCGAACGCGACGCGCCATTCTAACAGAGCGCCACCGACTCAGCATCTCGGATTGACGACACGTCGACGCATCCCGGGTGGACCCGGATGACGTCGAACGAGGCGCGACGCGGCGGCGGAGGCGAAGACGCCGCACGCCGCGAAAGACGGCGCCGCGCTCGCTGGGATCCACCCGTTCGTTGCCGCGTCGCTCTGTGAGTCGAGCGAGACGAGGGAGAACGCCGATCGGCGCGCCCGATCGGCGTTCTCGGGCTCCCCAGGGAGCGCTCTACCACGTCACGTGCTGGAGCGCTTCGCGCGCACCTCGAGACGAATCAGCACGTCGTCGCGGATCAGATCGTCGGGCATGCCCGGATAGACGATGCCGAAGTCCTTGCGGTTGATTCCGAACTCCGCGTCCACCGCGACCTGGTCCGCGTCCACTCGAATTTTCGCCGGAAAGGATATCGACTTCGTCACGCCGTGAAGCTCGAGATTTCCGGTAACGGTGTGGGTTGCGCCGTTGTCCCCTCCGGGCCGGATGCTCGTCGAGGTGAAGCGCGCCTTGGGGTACTTCTCGACATCGAAGAAATCGGGGCTCTTCAGGTGCCCCGTCAGCTTCTCGGTGTCCGAAAACACCGACGCCGTGTCGATCTCGACCGAAACGGATCCTTTCTCGGGATTCCCCTCCGGCAGCTCGATCGTTCCCGAGAAGGTGCGGAAGCCGCCGTCGTGCTTCGCGCTCACTTTTGCGCCAACCCACTCGAGCTTCGAGCCCTCCTGCGAGAAGGCGTACTTGGCCGCCGAAGCGGGAGCAGCCGCCGGAGCCGCGGGAACGACGGCCTCGGCCACCTCGGCCTTCGGCTTGTCCTTGGCGGGGTTGGTGTTGCAACCGGTGAGCGCTCCGAACGCCACAACGACGGCTGCGCCGGAGATCGCTCGCGACCGAAGAATTTTCCAGACTGGTTTCATCAAGAGTCCCTCGTGCACGGGCGCTCGCCCATCGAGCGCTCGCCGTGGCCCCCTATGTGGAGTCTTTTTCTCCGAGCGGCAATCCTACCGGGCAACGCGACGCCGCGCAGCGCGGTTCGGGGCGCGCCGCCCGGCCCGAATCTCCGCAGCGCGAAACCGGCCCACCACGTTGCGCACGCGCTGCGCCAGCGCACCCTGGGGGCCCGAAAGGAGAACCCGCGGGCGGCCGCCCTCCGCGACCACGCGGATCTCGGCGTCGACCCGCGTTCCGGCGAAGACGTCCGCGAGGTCGTCGAAGAGCGCCTGCGGAATTCGCCCGCGGACGAGCTCGGGCCGTCCGCCGCGAACGCGCAGGACGAAGAGCTCGTTCGAGCGGCGCAGAGCCACCCACAGCGGCACGCTCAGCGCGAAGAGCAGGAGAAGACCGACGATCAGAGCCATGCGTTCGATGAAACCGGTGGCCTCGGAACCGCGATCGGGCGGCGGGTCATCCACTAACCGTGGCTCGCCCTCCCCGACTGGGAAGGCCGAATCCCGATTTAGCTAGCGCAAATCGGGCCCCCCGGGGCGACTGGCAGCGGCTCGAGCGCGGTGTTACTCCCGCCGGCCCATGACGACGCCCCCGGAGCGTCCCAAGGCCGTGCTCGTTGCGGTGAGGCTGCCGGACGTCGCCCCCGCCGCGTTCGAGGCGAGCCTCACCGAGCTCGAGAGACTGGTGACGACCCTCGGCTACACGGTCGTCGCGCGCGTGACGCAAGCGCGCGATCATCTCGCGCCGGCCGCCGTGCTCGGCGAAGGAAAGCTCCGCGAGCTCGCCCAGCTGACCGGCGGAACCTGTCACACGGGAACGACACCTCCCGGCAAAAGCGCTCGGGACGCGGATCGGGAGAGCGTGCCTCCGGAGAACGAACCCGAGGCCGACGCCGAAAGCGCGCCACACCCCGACGTCGCGCTCGTCGCCGTGGACCACGAGATCACCCCGAGCCAGCTCCGCAACCTCGAGCGAGCGACCGGCGTCCCGGCGCTCGATCGAACCGGGGTGATCATCGAGATCTTCCATCGCCACGCGCGCAGTCGCGAAGCGCGCCTCGAAGTCGAAATCGCGCGCCTCACCTACACGGCGCCGCGGTTGCGCGAAGCTCCCCGCGGCAAGGAGCGGCGCATGGGCCGCGGCTCCGGCGAAGCGGCGCTCGAGCTCGATCGCCGCCGCATTCGCGACCGGATCGCGGAGCTCAAGGCCGAGCTCGCACGCAGCGAGCGCGAACGCGAGGTGCGCCGTGCGCGCCGACGCGGCGCGCGGCGCGTGGCGCTCGTCGGGTACACCAACGCCGGCAAATCGTCGCTGATGCGCGCGCTGACCGGAAGCGACGTGCTCGTGGAAGACAAGCTCTTCGCCACGCTCGACACGACCGTGCGCGCGCTCTACCCGGAGGCGCGCCCGCGCATCCTGGTCAGCGACACCGTGGGCTTCATCCGCAAGCTGCCGCACGATCTGGTCGCGAGCTTCAAGAGCACGCTCGACGAGGCGCTCGAGGCCTCGTTGCTCCTCGAAGTCGTGGACGCCTCCGACCCGGACTGGGAAGCGCAGCACGCCGTGACGCGCGGCGTGCTCACGGAAATCGGCGCGACGAACGTGCCGGCGCGGCTCGTCTTCAACAAGATCGACCTGCTCTCGGACGCCGCGCTCGAAGCGCTCGCCGAGCGTTTCCCGGATGCGTGGTTGGTCTCCACGCGCCGCGCCGCGGACGTCTCTCGCGTGCGCGACCGGATCATCGCGTTCTTCGAAGCCTCGTACGAAGAAGCCGAGCTGCGCGTTCCCTATTCGCGCCAGGCGCTGATCTCGGAGATGCACGAATCCGGGCGCGTGCTCGAGGAGCGCTACGA
>QGUH01001314.1 GCA_003242355.1 Pseudomonadota bacterium | reverse complement strand
ATTTTCGGGCTTGGGAAGTTTTCTCTGTTCACTGGCGCGAGAGTGCACTCAATAATCCCACGGCCCGGGTTTGATCTCGGGCGGCTCGGGACCCGATTGTGTCTCGAAGCCCCACAAGCAGTGGCGCACGGCCTCACACTGCGCGCGCATGGCTCGGTCGGCGAAGAGCGGGTCTCCGCGCTGAGCGTGATCTTGGCAGGGGAGCAAGTCTGCGAGTGCCAGGTTGCAACTCGGGAAGCGCTGAACGCACTCGTCCCAGCGGAGCCGGCGTTGCCAGTGTGCCTGACGTTCGGGGAGTGGCTCGAGCGCGGAGTCGTCGTCTATCGGGACGCGCCCGCTCCAGTTGGTGGTCAGGGCCGACGTCGAGTGTTGCGCTGCCCAGAGGCACAAGAGGCGCTTGTCGCGCTCGGTGAGTCGGGTCATGTTCGTCGTGGCCGGGATGGGCAACTTGGTTGGCTTGAGGCGATAGCCGAGATCGGCCCGCTCGACGCGTCGCCTGTTCCATTCGGACCAGACGAACGCACCCAGCTCGGCATCGCCGAAACTCGAACCGAAGCACATGCCGACGCCACTTTTCTCACACACCTCGCGCAAGAGCGGACGGGCCGCTTCGGGCACTTGGTCGTGCTCGGCACCGAAGGCGCTGAGGCTCCAGCGATAGATCCCGTATATGAGGAGCTCGGCGACCGGCACGCCTTTGTCGTCGAAGAAAACGAACGCGTGCGTCGCCGTCGGCACGCCCATGAGCACGCTGAGCGTGGGCGATCGCATCTGGATGGCTCGAAGGAGCGGCTCGAGCGCTTCTCCGTCGAGCTCGGCGCCGGGGAGGTTCAAGCATGGAGCGAGGCGCCCGTCATCCAGGACCGCGCGGTCACAGCGCGCTCCGACGAAATGGTTCATCGTGTACGCGCGCACGGTGGCGAACGGCTTTCCCGGAAAGGATTTGCCATTGCGAACGACACCTCGGAAGCCTGGAATGGGACGTTGATCGGCTGCAAAAGCTGCCGTGGTCACGTCCTTGGCCCGTTCGATCTCGGCGAAGTAGCGCTCGAGCTCCGATTCGGACAGAAGTGGCGGGGTTCGTTCCTCGTCCGCGTCCGTTTCTTCGTCGGTATCTTTCTCCGTGGTGCGCTCTCGAGCCAAGGGTTCGGCGTTAGCGGTGACTGCCGACGCGGCTCCTCGCGCGGGCGTTGGGGCCGGTTTGCGCCCACTCGCGCCTGGACTGCATCCGACGAGCCAGGCCAAGGCGAGCGCGAGCCACGAACGAGCCATCGACCCTCCGAGTGTACCCGCGCGCGGCGCACGATGTCGGGTCGCTTTTCGTCGAGGCGGGCCGGGCGCTTCGACTCGTTGCGCTCAGAAGCGCGTTGGCCAGCGCCTCATTCCCACGGAGCCGCGTAGATAGCGGACGGCTCGGAACCCGAGCGGGTCTCGAAACCCCACACGCAGTGGCGCACGGGTTCACACCGCGCACGCATCGCTCGAGCGTAACCGCCTGCCCAACTGCACCCCCAAGCACGGGTGGGCGTGTGGCAGGAAGCCAAGTTGGTGTCGCCGATCCAGCAGATGTGCTCAGCGCGCCGGGGCCCACGCGTTCGGGAGCAGCTCCGCGA
>QGUH01000307.1 GCA_003242355.1 Pseudomonadota bacterium | reverse complement strand
TCGGCGACGGTAGAGTTTTTTAAAAGAACAAACCAGCGGCCTTCGGCGTGGAACGACGGCACCCCGAGGTGGAAGAGCTCGTGAATCAGAATCCAGTCGGCCTCGAAATCCGCGGCTCGGCTGTCCGCGCCCACGTGAACGGTGATTCCCGGCGCGCTTTCGGGCAAGAGCACGCCGTCGAGCACGCCCGCCTTCCCCGGAACCGGAACGACGAACACGGTGGCACGCGGAACGGGGAAACGGCCGTAGAACGCGGCTACCGCGCGCGCGCTCCGCTCCGCCCAGTCGCGAACGTGCGCCGGCGTGGGACCCGGGCCGTCGAGGAGCACGAGCTCGAGCCGGTGGTCGGAAGGCAGCTCGAGGATCGTCGTCGTGAAGCGCCCGAAGGCCGCGTACGACGCGACCGGGATTTCGTGCGCCGCGATCCGATACTGCTCGTCCCGGCGCTCGAGCGCCGTCGTGAACGGGAGGGAGCCGGACGCTTCCACGGTCACCTCCGTTCCGACGTCGAGCGGCAGCGGATGCACGAGGAAGCTCGAAGCGGGCGCGAGCAGCGAGCTGCCCGCGCGCACGCCGAGCTCGGGATGGGTGCGCACCAGGCGCTCGAGCTCGACGCGGTAGCGCGCGACCAATTGGGGGCGCGGCGGCGAAACCACGAAATGTGTCCCGCGGCGCTCGAGCGGCGCGCTCGCGGAGATCATGCGGACGGCATCGACGAGCTCGGTTCGCGAGAGTGCGAATCCGACGACCCGCGCACCCCGGCAGCGCGCGGTGACGTCGAGCACGAGCGCGGGCATTCGGCGCGCGTCGATCACGTAATGGCACGTCGACACGGCTCGTGACGGCACGGTCGACGGGCGGTGCCCGCATCCGGTCGCGAGCAACGCGCTCGCCACGACGCCGACGACGCGCTTCAGCGCAACGGACCCGGAGTGCGAGGGATCGTGACGCCGAGCCGCGCCATCCATCGGTACACCTGGGCGCGCGTCGTGCCGAGCCTTCGCGCGGCTTCCGAGACGTTACCGGCGCACTCGGTCAAGAGCGCATGCAAGAGCTCCCGGTCGCGGAGGGGATCGCGCGCGTCCATGGGGCGGGGGCTCTCGGAAACCACCGGCGACTGCGCGCGCTCGCTCGGGAAGCTCGCGAGGCGCGGGTGCAGCTCGCGCAGCTCCTGAATGCCGAGCACGTCGGCCGGGGCGCGCGCCGCCCAGTGTTGGACGAGGTTCTCGAGCTCTCGCACGTTGTACGGCCACGTCCAGAGCACGAGCGCTTCTGCGGCATCCGCGGCGAGCACGAGCGTGCGCCCCGCGCGTGCCGCGAAGAGCTGGGCGAGCTCGATCACCTCGTCGCGCCGCTCGCGCAGCGGAGGAAGCTCGATGGTGACCTGGGCGAGCCGCGCGTACAGATCGGCGCGGAAGCGTCCCTCCGCCACGGCGCGATCGAGGGACACGTTCGTCGCCGCGAGCACCCGCACGTCGACCGCATGCTCCGCGTCCGCTCCCACGGGACGCACGGTGCGCTGCTGCAGCGCGCGCAGCAAGAGTGGCTGGAGATGGAGCGGCAGCTCGCCGACTTCGTCGAGCAGAAGCGTGCCGCGTTCGGCGGCCTGGAACATGCCGCGCCGCGAGGCCGTGGCGCCCGAGAACGCGCCGCGGACGTGCCCGAAGAGCTCGGAAGCCGCGAGATCCGGCGGGAGCGCGCCGCAGTTGACCGCCACGAACGGGCCGGTGCGCCCGCTCAGGCCATGGATGTGCCGCGCGAGCACTTCCTTGCCCACGCCCGTTTCGCCCAGGATGAGCACGGTGGCCGGCGAGGCCGCGACGCGTTCGGCCGTCGCGCGCGCAGCCGCCATGCGCGATCCCTGCATGACGACGATCACGCTTTCGCCGACACGCACCACGTCGCCCGGGGCGAGCGGGGCGCTCTGCGTGCGCACGCCGTTGACGCGCACACCGTTGCGGCTGTTCAGATCGGTGATGCGGTAGCAGCCGCTCGCGGCGTCCCAGCTCACGCGCGCGTGCAGCCTCGAGACGCGCGCGTCGGCGATCGACCACCCTCCAGGCGCCGCTTCGCGGCCAATCAGGAGCTCGCCGTGAAGAGGCAGCACGCGATCGCGACTCGCGCTCGCATCCGGCGTGTTCACGAGCCGGAGCACCACCGGTTGAGGCCCTTCGCGAAGACTCGGAAAATGACTCTCTTCTTCGGTGGTGCGGTTGTCGTACGTCTGCGAGAAGACGGTCGGCACCACCGCGGCGCTCCTTTGCCCTGCGCGCTCGAGCGAGCGCGCGAGCAAGGCGGCGCGCATCTCGGCCGCCGACTGGAAGCGGTCTTCGGGATCGAGCATCAACGCGCGATCGACGATCGCGATCAAATCGGGAGGCAGGTCGGGCGCGACCGCGGCGAGCGAACGAGCCGGCTCGCGATGGGTTTTCGTCCGTTGTTCTTCGGGGGTGCCTTCGTGCACGGGGCGCCCCGAAGCGAGCCGAAACAGCGTCGCGCCCACCGACCAGACGTCCGCACGGGCATCGACGCGCGCCGAGCGCCGCGCCGCCTGCTCGGGCGCCATGTACCCCGGAGTTCCGATCACGGCATTGTCGCCGGTGAGCGAACCAGCCGCCGCCACCGCTCGGCACACGCCGAAGTCGAGCACGCAGAGCTCGAACGATTCGGTGAGAAATAGATTCTGTGGTTTGACGTCGCGGTGAACGAACCCGGCCCGATGCGCGTGATCGAGGGCATCGAGCAGGCGCGCCCCGAGATCGATCACTTCGTGGACGGGCAGCCGCCCGCCGAGGCGGACGCGGTGGGTTTCGAGATCCCAACCGACGAGCCACTCCGTCACGAACCAGGGCAGGCCGCGCGCGTCGATCCCGTGGTCGAGCACGCGCGGGATTGCCGGATGCGACAGGCCCTTGAGGGCCGTGATCTCGCGGGCGAAGCGCTGGCCGGCGATGGGATGCAGGATGGGGCTCGCGTGCAGGAGCTTGAGCGCGCCAGGCGTCCCGCCATCGACATTCGTCGCGCGGTAGACGGACGCGCGGACGCCGAGGTGGACGAGGCGATCGAGCCGCCACGCTCCCAGGCGCGTCCCGAGGGCGGGCGTCATCAGGTCGTGGGGCTCGGACATCGGGCTCGCTCCGAATAGTGCCGACCGGGGTCGGGTGACGCAACGAGGCGGTCGGCTTCGATCAGCTCACCTTGGGCTCCTGGACGGGCCGCGTGGCGACCGGAATCGCGAACCCCCGTGCGAACGCCTTGGACGCGTGCGGCAGAACCAGCCCTGGGAGGCCGGCTTTCGGCGCGAGCTGCCCGACGAGGCCGAACAGGAGCGCCAGGGTGCGCTCCACGTAGAAGTACCCATCCGGGTACTCGACGCTGCGCATGATCTCCCGGAGCCGCCCGCGCAGCTGGCTCATGCCCGACAGTTTCTCGACGACGTCGCGATCGAGCTTCGAGAAGTCGTCGATTTTCACCGACGCGAGCGCCTTCAAGTACTCGCGGCCGACGCGCTTGAGCAGCTCGCGGTCGCCGCCGGGGGCGACGAACCCCATGCGCTCGAGCCCGGCGAGGATCTGGTCGTCGTTCCGCGTCATCGCGCCGAGGACGACGATGCGCATGCCGTCGGCCAGCGCCGGCGTCACCTCCTCGACGGCGCCGTAGTCGAGGATGACCAGCGTCGGGCCCGGCCGCACCAGGAAATTGCCGGGATGGGGATCGGCGTGGAAGATGCCGTGCCCGAACAGCATCACGAAATAGACGTCGACCAAAAGACGCGCGACGGCTTCGGGCACGACGCCCGCCTGCTTCTGAGCGGCGATGTCCGTGATCTTGATGCCCTCCTCGAAGCTCATGGTGAGCACGCCGCCGCGCGTGAGCTCGTCCACGACCTTCGGCACGACGACGTCCGAGCGCCCGGAGAACATCGCGCGCACGCGCTCGATGTTCTCGCGCTCGTGCGCGTAGCTCGTTTCGCGCGCCAGCATCGCCTCGAGCTGATCGAGGTTTCGTTCGACGCGCGACACGGGCAAAAGCCATCGAACCACCGGCAAGAGCGAGCGCAGCACGCGCAGGTCGCGCCGGATCAGCGTCTCGATGCCGGGATAGAGCACCTTGACCGCGAGGGGGCGCCCGTCCCGCGTCGTGGCGCGATGGACCTGCGCGAGCGACGCCGCGGCGATGGGCTCGGGATCGAACGACCCGAAATGCTCGAGCGCCGCGTCCCCGAATGCCTCGCGGAGCCGTCCCTCGATCTCGCGGAACGGCCGCGGGGGAACCTTGTCTTGCAGCTTCTCGAGCTCCTCGGCGTACGCGCTCGGCAAGAAGCTGCCGACCACGCTCAGCACCTGCCCCATCTTGATGAACACGCCACGCAAGCTCGTGAATCCTTGCGCGAGGCGGCGCGCGTTCTTTCGGTGCGCGCGCGCGAAGCGCCGGGCGCTCACCTGCGCCGGCAGAATGCGCGCGAGCAGCCACTCGCACCCATACGACGCGAAAACCGTCCAGAAGAGGAGCAGCGCACGCAGTGAGCGAAGCACCGGGCGAAGCCTAAGCCACTTTGGGTTACGATTCTCGACGCCGAGGTCGTACACGCCGTTCCGCGGTGCGCCATCCGATCGGCTGTGTGGCCGGTTCGCTGCTTAACTTTCGGCCCATTTCATCCGTATCGTCCCTCAGAGTTACCCCGTTGGACTCCGGCAGTCGCGGCAAGAAAATCCTCCTCGCAGACGACGAACCCATCGCACGCACCATGTTCCAGCACTGGCTCACGGGCTGGGGCTACGAGGTGGTTGCCGTGAAGGACGGGGAGGCTGCGCTCGAAGCGCTCCAGGCCGATCGAGACATCCGCCTCGCGGTGATCGACTGGATCATGCCCAAGCTCGACGGCCTCGAGGTCTGCCGCCGCATCCGCAGCGGCCCGAGCGAGCCCTACATCTACGTCGTCTTGCTCACGGCTCGCGACAACAAGACGGACATCGTCGAGGGTCTGGACGCCGGCGCCGACGACTACCTCGTCAAGCCGTGCAACCCGCTCGAGCTCAAGGTGCGGCTGCGTGCCGGCGTTCGCGTGGTCGAGTTGCAGGAGCAGCTCGTCGCGGCGCGCGAGGCGCTCCGCTTCGAGGCGATGCACGATTCGCTCACGGGGCTGCTCAATCTGCGCGCCGTGCTCGAGCAACTCGAACGGGAGATGAACCGCTCGATTCGCCACCAATCGCCGCTCGCGGTGCTGGTGGCCGATCTCGATCACTTCAAGCTCGTCAACGACACGTACGGGCACGCGGCGGGCGACGAGGTGCTGCGCGAAGCCGCGCGCCGCATGAAGGAGTGTGTGCGCGCGTACGACGCGCTCGGCCGTCTGGGCGGCGAAGAGTTCTTGTGCGTGCTGCCCGATTGCACGACGGCGACGGGCCTCATCGTGGCGCAGCGGATCGGCGCCGCGCTCGAGCAGGCGCCGGTCGTGACGCCCTCGGGTCCGGTGCCCATCACGACCAGCATCGGGGTCGCCTCGACCGAGCAAGGGGGCGTGGGCGCGGCCGACCTGCTCGTCCGTGCGGCGGACGCGGCGCTCTATCGGGCGAAGGCGGCGGGGCGGGCGCGCGCCGCGCTCGCAATCCCAGCGGATTTCACGCGGCGAAGCGGCGAGTTGGCGGCGCTTCAGGCC
>QGUH01001313.1 GCA_003242355.1 Pseudomonadota bacterium | reverse complement strand
GGAACAGGCCGTCGTAGGCGCGCTCCAGCATCTTGTCCGTCGTCGCGCGGTCGCCCGCGAGCAGACGGAAGTCGAGCAGCGCGGTCGCCGTGGGCAAGTCCGTCTTCGCGAGCTCGAGCTGGTCGGCAGGCGTCACGATCTGATGGCCGATCGAGAGCCCCGCGTCCCAGAGCGGATACAAGACGGCTTCGGCGATGTGTCGGACCTTTTCCGCCCGACCACTGGTGACGAGCCGCACGTCCAAGTCGCTGTGCAGCGCGAGCGCGCCCCGCCCGTAGCTTCCGACCGCGGCGAGCGCCACGTTGGCGGTCCACTGGTTTTTCGCGCTGAGCGCGCACTCGACCGCTTTGAAGAGCGAGCAGAACAGACCGTCGTACGCTTTGGCGAGCCGTTCCGCCGCGGGCAGGCCGGCCTCCGCCTCGCCCGTGCGGACTTTCGCCTCGACGGCCGAGCGATGGTTCGCGAGGTAGCTCCTGAGCTCCGAGGCAAGCGTCACGGACTCGAGGACGGCTCCCTGCGCGGAAGCGGGGGCAAGGTGGGGAGGCATGTTGATGTCGGCCGGAGCCGCTCCGGTCAGCCGCTCTATATAGCGCACGCCCCGCCCACCTCCGGGGATTCCTGTGGGCGGGCCGGGTCCAACGAACGGCTCCCGGCGAGAAGTTGACTCGGCCAAGCGTCCGGAAGCGCCTGCGCACCGCCGCCCGCGAACGCGCCGCCGTGCGCCCTCCCGTTCGACGTGCCGACGATTTGGGCTCCCCGAGCGCTCGCCCGGCGCGCTCGGCGACGACTCGGATGAAGCGGCGAACGGTGAGGAACGCGCCGAAATGTGCGAAAAGCAGCGTCGGACGGAGTGCTCGCGTGGGGAGGGGCCCCGCCGAACTCACTTCGGCGGGAAGGGGCGCCGCCCCTTCGGAACGGCGAGAACGCCGATCGCCCCGAGCCGATCGGCGTTCCAGAAACGTCGCAGGGAGAGACACCGAAACGGGGCGCGCCGTCCCGAGTCCGGCGACCGTCCGCTTCCTCTCGCCTTTTTGGCGGCCCTCGCGGCGGTCGTGCTCCCGAGTGCGCCGCGGCAGGCATGCGCCGAACGCGTGATGGGGCTCGAGCGCCGCTTCCGAGCGCACTTCGCGCTCGACCATCACTTCCAGCGTTCGTCCGGAACTTGGGCTACATTCGTGCGGACGTGCGCCCAATCCACTCGAGTGACGAACGGTTGTTGTCTCCTTCCCTCTTTCGGTACGACGGCTCGGTGACGCGGCGGCAGATGCTCCTCGGGTTGGGAACCACGGTCGCAGCCAGCTTCTTGACGACGCGCGCGGGCGCCACCATCGCGCGAGCGATTCCGCTCGAAGTGCTCGCGCAGCGGAGCGAGCACATCCTCGTGGGCACGCCGCTCGAGTCGACTTGTCGCTTCGAAGACATCGGGGGAAAGCGGCGGATCGTGACGGATACGCGGTTCGCCGTGGAGGATCCGCTCGCCAAATCCGCGCCGGATGCGAGCGAGGTGATCGTGCGAACGCTCGGCGGCGTCATCGGCGACCTCGGGGAGCTCGTGCACGGCGAAGCCGAGCTCGTGCTCGGCGAACGCTCGGTGTTGTTCTTGCGACTCCGACC
>QGUH01001312.1 GCA_003242355.1 Pseudomonadota bacterium | reverse complement strand
GGTGAGCGCGAAGGAGGCGGCGGTTGGCTCTCGAGCGAGAGACGTTCAGGATGCCCCGCCGCCTCCCCACGGCCCGCAGGCGAGCCGAGGCGAAGCGCGATGCGGGACGAAACGCTGCACTGGGACGCGTTGGGAGCAGCGCCGCCTCCCCGGGTTGCCCTTCCGGGGGCGCGCTCGTCACCGATGCTGCTGCGGGAAAGGCGCGCGGTCAGCTTTGGTCGAGGAGCCCTCGGAGGCGCACGGGAGGGATGCGGTACTCGTGCTTGCAGTACTCGCAGGAGATTTCGAGCACTTCGTTCGTGGAGAGCAGGTGCTCGATGTCCGCTCGGGAGAGCGTGGCGAGCGCGGACATGACGCGCAGCTCGTCGCACCAGCAGGCGTAGTCGAGCGTGCTCTCGTCGAGGCGTGTGAAGGGCATCCCGTAGAGCAGCTGATCCAGCAGCCACGAGGGCGAGAACGCGTCGTCACGCACCTGCGCGTCGATGTTCTCGTAGTCGCGCAGCCGCTCGGTCATCACGAGCAGCGGGCCGCGACCGACCTCGGGCAAGAGCTGAACCATGTAGCCACCCGCGGCGATCACCTCGTCGTGCTCACCGAGCACGGTCGAGACCGCGATCATGGAGACCACCTGCTCGGAGATCTGCATGTACGCCATCAGCGCCGCGGACACGCCGCCCGTGGGCGGCACTTCGACGACGCCCTGGTTGATGCGGCCGCTCGGCATCGTCCGCATCATCTGAATCACCGCGCCGTTCTCCAACCGGATGTCCTGCGTCCCCGGCCGCATCTGCACGAGCCCCCGCGTTTTGCCGGAGGGGTGCGAATCCGCCACGAGACTGCCCGACCCCTTGGCGCCCTTGAGGATGCCCTGAACGCGCAACTCGGGCGCCATGGTTTCGCGAAACAGGATGGATCCGGTGATCAGATCCCCGAAGGTTCGCGCCGTTTTGCCGCGAACGCCTTGGGCCCGTATCGCACCGCGGACCGTCCGGGTCGTGCACGCGGTGATGACGCGAAACGCGCCGTCGTCCGTCATCGCACGGACGACACTGTCCGGAGGAGAAGGCACCCTTCAAGGATACGCTCCCCGACGCACTTCGCCAGCAGAACGTCCACTTATATCGAAATCGAGGCGACGGGAGCTTCCGTCGCGCCGCGACGAGCCACGTGGAGGAGAATTCCTCCGATCGAAAGCTCCGCGTCAGCCGAAATCGCGACCGAGGCGAATCAATTGGGTTTCTTTTCGGGTTCCTGCGGGGTCGTGAGGGGGACGGGCTCCGACACTCGGTACTGCTCGGTCAGCCAATTGTGGAGATCCGCCAATTTGCAGCGCGACGAGCAGAAGGGACGCCACTGGAAGTCATCGGGCACGTCGGTGAGCACCGTTTTGCAGATCGGACATTCGATGCGCGCCATCAACCCTGGCCCAAGCGCTCTGCGAGGTAATCGGCAACTCGGTCGAGCGCAATCCGCTCCTGAGCTCCCGTATCGCGATCACGCACGGTCACAGTTTGGCTCGTGGTCGTTTCCCCGTCCACGGTGAAGCAGTAGGGGCAACCTGCCTCGTCCATCCGGGCGTAGCGCTTGCCGATCGACTGCTTCGCGTCGTACTCGAT
>QGUH01000306.1 GCA_003242355.1 Pseudomonadota bacterium | reverse complement strand
GTTCGTGGGCCCTGGAAAGTGTATAAGAGACAGGCTCCCAGGTGACGAGCGTCTTCCACGGCGTGCGGAAGACGAGATCCGCGCTCTCTCGCCGCCAGAAGGTTTCTGGCGACTCGATGCTTTCTCGGTAGAGACGCTCGTAGTCGGCGGCCGAGCGGATCCGTGCCCGCGCCGAAAACTCGGCGCTGGGCTCGAACCAGCGCGATTCATTCGAAACCGTGTCGATCGCGTGCGTTTCGCTGCTCATGACTCCCTCGGCTGGCTTTCGGCGCACACGCGCGCGCCGCGCCCAGCAGTCTACCGGGAGTTCTCTTGCGCGGACGAGCCCCTCCGCGCAGCTCGCGAAAAAACGCGACAATCTCGGAATCCCGAGCGTCGGGCTTCCCCGTTGCTCGGGTGCCCCGGCGAACGCCGGGAGGCGCTCAGCCCGCCGCTGCGCGGCTCGCCTTCGCGAACGCGGACTCGATGCGCGAAGTCACGCGCGAAGCCGTGCGCTTCGGAATGATGCCCTTGCTCGCTGCACGGGCGAGCGCGCGGACGGCAGCCCGCACCGTCAGGGCTGCTGCTGCGTCGCCGCTGCTCACGGCGGCGCGTGCCTTCTTCACGGCAGTGCGCACCGCACTTTTCACTGCGCGGTTGCGAGCCGTACGCTTGATCCTCTGCCGGTTACGCTTCTCTGCAGACGCGTGATTCGCCATCGTTCAGCCTACTTGGTTTCCTTCGCCTTCCGCGCGTCGGGCGCGCTCGGGTCGTAGCCTTCCGGGTGGATCGGGAACCTCGGGGTACCGCTGCGCATCCGCGCGCGCTTGTCCGAGCGTCCGGCGTTCCGCGCGCGAATGGCGCGACGCCGCTCTGTTTGGCGGGTGGAGGAAACCATGACTCGAGGGACCTCTCGCAGCTGAGCCGGCCCATCACCCGGACCGGTTCGGGGGGCGCGAATATGAGGGAAGCTCCGCCACTTGTCAAACCCCGCCGCACGGCGCCAGGTCCATTTTCGTTCAGTCCTCCACGCGCCGCGTCAGGCGCCCCTGCTCCCCTCGTGTCTGGACCCATCCCCTGCTCCCTCCCATCCCGACATCATCCCGCGGAGAGGCGAAGCCACCTTCGGCCTTCGGAAGGAAGCGCGACCCCGAAAGCGCACACGTCACTCACGGAGATGCTTGACAGAGGGCGATCGGGCGAGTACGAAACGCCGGCCCGTTGCGGGAGTAACTCAGTGGTAGAGTGCCACCTTGCCAAGGTGGACGTCGAGGGTTCGAATCCCTTCTCCCGCTCCGAAAAACGCGCAAGCCAGCGCCGTAGCGCGAGGAAGCCACCGAGCGAGAACGCGCTCGGTCGGGCTCCGCGTGCAAAAAGTTCGCTTGCGTAGCTCCGTCGAGTCGCTCCCGCGTCACTGACGAACGACCGGTGCTCGCGACTCGGTTCGCTCGAGTCGACCCCGCGACCGAGTACCCCGGAACAGTGCCCGACCCTTGGTATCCAAGGGAGCGGCCCCGATCCGCGCGCGAGAGCTCGGGTCGGCGCGTGGCAGCGCGCCGACCCGCACCCAAACGAGGATCGTTCAGCGCTGGCGCCGACGACGCAGAAGGGCGAACGCACCCAGCGCCGCGCCGACGAGGCTCGCCATTCCCGCGTTTCGTTCGTTGGGGGCGCCGCCCGCAACGCGGCAGCCACAGTCACTACTCGAAGCCGCGCTCGCCTCCGTGGCGTCCGTCGGGGCCGAGGCGGAGGGCGCGGGCGTCGCGGCGGAAGCCCCGAGCCCGAGCGCAGGCACGGAGGTGAGCACGACCTTTTGGGGATCGATCTGCTTTCGATTCTTGCGAGCGAGGTCCTGAGCCACCCAGATTTTGCGCAGGCCTCGGTAGTCGGGCGGGCTCTTGCCCCACTTGCCCCGCTCCGGGTGCTCGCACTGAATCGTCGGCTTCCACGGATGGAAGTGGTTGTAGCGTGTCTGCAGGCGGTTCTCGCTCGCCTGCTTCACGTCGCTCGACACCTCCATCTTCTGCCCCTTCGGCAGATCGACGCCGCCTTCGATGGCTCCGGAAGCGGGCCCGATCTTCGGATCCTCCGGCAACGAGGCGGAATCGTGGCGGTAGTGCAGACGCGTGAGCACGTACTTGTGCCGCTCGAGCAGCGCCTTGCGCTCGGCGACCGTCCGGCGCTCCGCCTCCATCTGCTTCTTTCGCTCGCGCCGCTCCTTGGGCTTGAGCGCCTTGAGCTCGGCATCCTGAGCAGCCTTTTCTTCCGGCGTGAGCTCGGGCGGCTTGGGAAACCGCTCCGCCTTGGGCACGAGCTCTTCGAACGCATCGCCGCCGAGGCTCAAGATCTCGTGGATGAGCAGCGGCTCGCTCGCACAGGGCTGACCACAACCATCCGTCGGCCAGACGTACTCGGTGAGGAAGGTGCGCGGGTTCTTGGAAAGGATGATGTCGTGCAGGGCGGCATAGAACTCGCCCATGCGCTCCTTCACGACGAAGTCGACGGCGACGTTCGTGGGCGGAAATTGGTTTTGGTAGTTTTTGACCTCGTACCGTCCATCGGCCAGAACGTACACGAGCAGCTCCTGTTTGCCCGGCGAGTTGAGCTGCCCCGGCTTGACCGGGATCGTTTCGAAGGGCTGCTCGGTGAAGAAGCGAATCGGCGAGAGCTGCGCGCGATCGCCACCGATGAGCTCGATGCGCTTCGGATCGACCTCCGCGACGACGGCGCGGTATCCCTGGTCGAGATACGGCTTCACCGTCGCCGCCGCGTTGGCCGGCGCCTTGTAGCCTTTCTTGCCGAGCCACGCGACGACGTCGCTCCCCGGCTCGAGCACCGTGAAGCGATACTCACCCTCCTTCTTCTTGGCCTCGGTATCGAGGAAGAGCTCCTTGGCGGTCTTGCCTCCCCCGGAAATGCTCCCTCCGCCGAGGAATCCGGCCCCCTCGACCTTCAGCGAACGCTCCCACTCTTGCTGCGGGGGCGCCGGGTCGCACGGGTCCTGCTCCCAGAACTCGTGGAAGCGCGGCGCACTGACGGTATCGACGCGATCGACGAATTCGCGCTTGATGGTCACGACGCGATCGGCCGTGACGTCTCCCGGAACGAGCAGCACCAGCGCGAACGGCTCGATCGGGCCCTGGTAATCGGGCATCACCGAGACCGCCGTCCTCTCACCCTTCTTCATCACGACGATCTGCGTCGTGTGCGTCTTGAGATCGGGATCGGTCTTGCCCGCCAGAAAACCGTTGAGAGCGGAGGCCGGTGCGGCCGCGCCGAGCGCGGCACACACCGTGAGGCACGAAATCAGGCGACGGGAGAGGTTCATCGGGCCCGTCACCCTAGACGACAACGCCGACGCTTGGCCAGGCCCGCCCGAGGGGTCGGAAGTGCCGCGTGCCCCGAAAAATTCGTGCGCACGGCAGCGCGACGCGAGCGCTGGACTATGATGGGCGAAGGGGATCGTGACCGCCTGGAATCGACTGGATCGCGAGCTCGTTCGGCACGCGCTCTCTGCCCGCCCGCCGCGGCTCGCCGATTTGCAGCGCCGCGCTGCCGTGGCGGTGGTGCTCACCGAGGCGCCATTGGGCGTGGAGGTGCTCTTGATTCGTCGCGCGATGCGCGCCGGCGATCCGTGGTCCGGGCAGATGGCGCTCCCCGGTGGGCATTACGCGGAAGCGGATGGCGCCCTGCTCGAGACGGCGCGGCGAGAAACCGCCGAGGAAGTGGGTGTCGATCTGCGTCACGCCGGAGAGCTGCTCGGGCAGCTCGACGACGTGCTGCCGGGCAACGCCGCCGTGGCGGTAAGCCCCTTCGTTTTCGCCGTCGTGCCGCGGCCCGTGCCGTCGCCGCACGGCGAAGAGGTCGACGCGGTCGTCTGGGCGAACCTCGACGCGCTCGCGCGCGGCGAGTCGCGCGTCGAGCACGAGCTCCGCATGGAGCAGCGCGTCCTGCGCTTTCCGGCGTTCCGGCTCGGTGAGCACGTGGTCTGGGGCATGACGTATCGTGTGCTGCTCGCCCTGATCGAGCGGGTCCGGGAGACCCTGAACCTCGAGCCGCTGGAAGCGAACGACCCCAGAGGCTAAAAGGCCCTCGCCTCGGCGCCGCATGTCCAGCACTACCAAAGCAGCCGTGCCAGCCTCGGAACGAACCGTGAGCCCCACGGGGCTCCTCGCCGTGCTGGAGCGCTTCGGACCCCAGGATTGGCTGGTGATCGGCTACCTCGCGTGCGCGAACGTCGGCGTGCTGCTCGCCGATCCGAGCCCGGCGCGAACCGCCGCACTGCTCGAGATGGGGGCGCTGCTCGCCTGGTGCGCGATCGGCGTCACGCTCGTCCGGGCCAACCTCGTGCGCGAGGGCTGGGTGCGAGCCCTTTTGTACCGCATCTCGATCTACGGCCCCGTCCAGCTCAGCTACTTCTTCTTCCGCAACGTGCTTCCGGTGGTGAACCCCGGGTCGCTCGATCGGGAGCTCCAAGCGCTCGACGTCGCGCTGTTCGGCGTGGAGCCGGCGCTCGCGCTCGACCGCTTCGTGTCGCTGGCGACCACCGAATGGTTCGCGTACTTCTACTTCGGGTACTTCTTCGTGCTCGCGCTGCACGTGATCCCGATCCTGTTCTTCTCACGCAGTCAGCGCATTCTCGGTGAGTTCGCGCTCGGCGCGCTGATCGTCGCCTGTGTGGGCCAGAGCGTCTACATGCTGGTGCCGGGCTTCGGCCCGTACAAAGCGATGGAGAGCGAGTTCCAGAACGCGTTTCCCGGCGGGCTCTGGTACGGCATGGTCATGCGCACCGTGGAGTCGGCGGGGGCGCTCAAAGACATCTTCCCCTCGCTCCACACGGCCTTCCCCGTGTTCATCTCGCTGTTCTCGTTCCACAACCGGCACCGCTTCCCGTACAAGTACAGCTGGCCGTTCGTGTTCGTGTACAGCGTGAACATCGTGGGAGCCACGCTGTTCCTGCGCTGGCACTACCTCGTCGACGTGGTGGCCGGGCTCACGCTCGCCTTCGCGGCAGCAACGCTCGGCCCCGTTCTCGTCGAACGCGATCGCGCGCGGCGGGCTCGCCGCGGGCTCGAACCCCTCTGGCCGGAATATCGCTGAGCCCGGATTTCGAGCCGAGCTCGGCTCCTCCGCGATCCGGTGCGCGTGCCTCGAAGAACGCCGAGCCCTCCGGAGGCCCGGCGTCCTTCCAGGGGAAATCCCACGCTCTACTTCTCGTAGACCTGCGCGCCCGCGAGGCCCTGACCCGCGCTCACCCGCACGATGACCTTCACGGGTCCGCCCACCGGGGCCGCCCACCGGTAGCAATTCGGCGCGGCAGCAACCACGGCCGTTGGCCCCTGCGTCTGGTCCGCGGCGAGCACGGGCGCCGCCAGCCCCGGGATTGGAATCAAGGGCACGAGCTCGATGTCGAGGTTCTGCACGGTCGGCGCGGCCACGCCGAGCACCGTGTAGCACTTGCCCGGATTCATCTGGACTTGCGCCTCGAGCGTCTGCCCCTGTTGGAAGTTGCCCGCGATGGGTGTGCCAACGGGCTGCGCTCCCGGAGCGTACTGTTGCGCGAGTGGCGTGAGCAGCGGCACCACCGCGCTCGCGTCCACCGGAGCGGCGGGCGGGCCGGGCGCCGCAGTCGCCACCGCCGGGGCCGCGGCGGGCGGGACCGGCTTCGGGACCCCCTCCGTCGCCCTGGCGCCCGCGTT
>QGUH01000305.1 GCA_003242355.1 Pseudomonadota bacterium | reverse complement strand
TTAGGTTTTGGGGGGTTGGGAAATGTTTAAAAAGACCGGCCCCAGGCAGCCGGTCGCGGGGCCACCCCGGGCTTGTTCGTCGGCTTCCCCCCGGGCCGGCCCCCCGAGATCGCGGTGAGCGTGTTGCTCCAGAACGGGCGCATCTGGCACCGGCGCGCTGCGGAGGTCGCGCGCGACGTGCTCCGCGCCTACTTCCACGAGCGCGGTCGACCGGGCATTTCGGACCCGGTCGAGGCCGTCGTTCTCAAGGAGTGACGTCGGCCATCGCGATCGGCGGGACGCGCAAGAGCGTGACGTCGAGGGAGCGCGCCTCGCCGTTCTTCGCGCGGTAGAGCGCCTCCTCCATCGAGTTGGCGGTCTCGTAGCCGAGCAGCTTCGGAATGTATTCGTTGTCGGCGCCGACCACGATCACGCGCCCGGCATGCTGCCGCCCGTTTTCACCCCAGTACCACATGTAGAACGGGTGAATCGGGTGGTAGGCGTAGCCCGTCCGGTACATCTGAATGAACGCCGGATCGCGCGAGAACTTCTCCTCGAACCGGTGCTCGAGCTCGAGCGCGTCGCGCGTTTCCGGCAAGAGCCGGTGCACGAACTCCGCGTAGCAGGCGTGCTGCTCGTGATCGAACTTGTCCGTGCAGGGATGGGTGATGATGAGCGTGCCGCCCTTCTTCAAGAGCGGTGCGCCCCGGTGGAAGTTGAACAGGTAGCCCTGCGCCAGCACCTGAACGAGCAGCGGATTCAGGAACGCGTGGACGTTGTACGGGCTGATGTACGGAATGGGCAGGATCAGGACGTCCGACTGCCCCTTCACGGGGATCATGTACTGCTCGTTCGCGCGCTGGATGGTGCGCTCGTGGACGGCTTCGGTCTCGCCCGCGACGACGCCGGTGACGCCGTACGGCGCCGGGAACTTGTCGAAGATGGCGTGGCGCGCGCCTTGCGGGAGGCGCGCCGTGGTCGCGACGAGCGCGCGGAGCAGCAGCCGTTCGCGCGACGACAGCTCGTCTTCGTTGCGCGCGAGAAAGTCGAGACTGCGGTCGAACATGCGATTGTTCAGCGTCGTCTCGATCGTGAACACGTCGACGTGGCGGTTCACGACGCGGCCGAGTCGAGCGATGCGCCGGGCGAGCTCGGAGTTCTTCGGGTCCATGTAGCTCCCGGTGCTCCGGATGGTCGCCGGGTTGTGGTGGTGGCGCAGGCTGCGCACCCCCGCCAGGCCCACGGCCACGGACTTGTGCCCGCCGTTCATGGGCACGAAGTTGACGTTGACGTAGATGACGAGGTCGCTCTCCATCGCGCGACGGTTCAGCTCGACGACTTCGCCGTGCTCCGTCTTGCCGATTTCGACCATGTTCGCGGCGTCTTCCGCGTCGTGGTTGTAGAGGCGCTCGGGCCAGTAGCGATCGAAGATGCGGTCCCCGACGATCCAGCGGACCTCCGCCGGCTTCATCTTCCGATGCACGCCGGTGGCGATGATGATCTCCACGTCGTCGACGCCGTGCTGAGCCAAGAGATCGAGAACGATCGTGAGCACGCGCTCCCGGATGTCGGGCCGCCGCATGGGGGGCAGGGGAAGCGAGATGTCGTCGATGGCAATCGTCACTCGCATCCCCGGGCGGAGCTTCGCGTAGAGCGGGTCGCTGTTCTCCGGGTGCGTCAGGGCGTAGCGGATCGCGGCATCCACGTCTTTGAGCGGCTCGAGCGGCGGCTTCGGGTAGATGCAGCGCGTGCCCGGCGGCAGGGAGTGCTCGACGAGCTGGTCGCCGTGAAAGAGCACGCGCGGGGCAGCGTCGCGGTCCAGCGTGACGATGCAGGGATGGGTCATGGGAGCATCCGTCGATGGAGGGCCGCGCATACTAGTATTTCGCCCACGGCGTGCCGCTCCGATTCGCAGCTGACCTATCGGTCGGTCGAGGTGCTGGCGAATGGCGATCCGTGCTGCTGGAAAATTCCGCAATCTGAGAACAGTACGAGCGGCCAACGCCTGCCACCGTCGCTCGATGCGCTGCGTACCCGGAAACGCCATTCGGAGTCGGCTGCGTTTCGATCGCTGCGCATCCAGTTCGAGAGCAAGCTCGCGCGGAAACGCTGCGCCCGAACCAGCCACTGCCGGTGCGTGAACGCGCGTGCTCTCGCTCGCGCACTCGCAGAGCCAGAATCGAAGCGGCCGAACGAATCATGGCGCCCCGCTCGACGGCAGGTGCGCTCGTCGCGTGAGGACGGGGGAATCGAACGCTCGCGCCTCGCAAAGGGCGAATCGAGGTGGCCGAACGGGTCCCGGTCTCCACGCGAAGGCACGCGTGCTCGTGGAGCGAGGCCTCGGGGAACCGGACGCTCGCGAGAGCGAGCGTCGAGGTGTCTGCGAATCACGGCGCGTTGCGTGTAGGCGCGCTCGTCGAGGAGTGGGGAATCGAACGCAACGCGAATCGAGCGCAAGGACGTTCGACGCCGATATCGAGTTTTCGATGCGAGATTCCGAGGTTCGGGGCCGAGTGGGAATTTGGCGCTCGTTGCGGCACGGGGACTTCGGCGCTAATCGATAATCCGGCTTAGCGCCGAAAGAGGGAACGCAACCGCGCGCATGCTTCTGATGACGCTCCTCGCCCCATTCGGGTGGGCCATCGTCGTGCCCTTCTTGTGGCGTATCTGGGGCAGGCGTGGCGGGCGTCTGGCGGTGCTCCTCCCGAGCGCGCTCTTCGTGTTCTACGCGTCGCGCCTCGCCTCCGGAAAAACGTGGACGGAGCGATATGCCTGGGCGCCCGCCCTCGACATCGAGATGGCCCTTCATTTCGATGGCCTCTCGGGGACGTACCTCTTGCTCATCACCGGGATTGGCGCGCTGATCGCGCTGTTCGCCGTTCCGTACGAGATCCCGGCGCGTCACGTCGGTGGGTTCGATTCGCTCATGGTGGGGTTCATGGGCGCGATGCAGGGGCTCGTGCTCGCCGACGATCTGTTGACGCTGTTCGTGTTCTGGGAGCTCACCAGCATCACCTCGTACCTCTTGATTGGCTTCGACTCCGAGAAGCGCGAGGCGCGCGCCGCGGCACGGCAAGCACTCCTCATCACGTCGACCACGGCGATGGCCATGCTGTTCGGCTTTCTCCTCCTCGGCGAGCTTGCCGGGACTCGGCGGATTTCCGAGCTCCACGAGCATGCGGACGCGATCGTCGCGAGCCCGAGTTATCCCGGGATTCTGATTTTGATTGCGATCGGCGCGTTCGCGAAATCGGCGATCGCTCCATTTCATTTCTGGCTCCCCAACGCCATGACGGCTCCGACGCCGGTCAGCGCATACCTGCACTCGGCGACCATGGTCAAAGCAGGGATTTACCTGCTCGCTCGTTTGCGGCCGACGTTGAGCGGCTCCGACCTGTGGTTCTTCTTGCTCGGTACGGCCAGCGTGGCGACGCTGCTCGTCGGGGCGGTGCGGGTCGTCAACGAATTCGATCTCAAGCGCGTTTTGGCGGAGACCACCGTCATCGGGCTCGGAGCGCTTCTGCTCGTGCTCGCCATCCCGACACCTTACGGCGTGCGGGCGTTCGCCGTCTTTCTCGTCGTGCACGCCCTCTACAAGGCGGCGCTCTTCATGATTGCGGGGGCCGTCCAGCACTCGACGCACACTCGCAATCTCCGGGAGCTCAGCGGCTTGTGGAAGGCGATGCCGGTCACGAGCGTCGCGGCGGTGCTTTCCGGGGTCGCGATGATGGGGATGCCGCCGATGCTCGGGTTCATCGGCAAAGAGCTCATCTACGACGCCACGCTCGACGCACCGCGATTTTCTCTCCTCTGGGTGACCGCCGCGTTCACCGGGAACGCGGCGATGGTCGCCGGGGCGCTCTTGGTGGTGCACCACGTCTTCTTCGGCAGGCGGCTGCCGGCGACGGAAATTGCCCGCGAGCCGCCGCCCGGCATGCTCGTCGGTCCCTGCGTGCTCGGATTGCTCAGCCTGGTCTTCGGCATCTTCCACGATCCGATCCAGAACGTCGTGGTCGAGCCCAGCCTGCGCGCGTTGACCGGCACGCCCTTGGCCGAGCACGAAATCGAGCTCTGGGGCGGAATCTCGACCGCGCTCGTGCTCAGCATCGCCACCGTGGCAGCGGGCGTTACCGGGTACGTCGAGCGCGACCGCCTGATCCGACTCACACGCCTCGTTCCGGGGATATTCCGACGGCGGCTCGAGAACGGGTACCGGCTGATCCTCGACGCCATCGCCTGGACCGCCCACGCGCAGACGCGGGTGATCCAGAACGGTCGCCTCCCCATCTATGGGGCGGTGTTCGTGGGAGTTGCGGCGTCGGCGCTCTTCGTGTCGGTCGTCGGAGGCCCGGGGTTTTCTCGGGCCGTCCACGAGGGCCATACGTTCGTCGACGTCGCGAGTAGCGCCGCCATCGTTCTCGGCGTCGGGGTCGCGGTCTCGGCGCGCGCTCGATTTTCCGCCGCGCTCGGGGTCTCGCTCGCAGGCTTCGGGTTGGGAATCCTCGTGGCGTTGCTCGGCGCGACGGACGTCGCGCTGGCACAGTTCGGTGCGGAGTCGCTTCTCTTGATTGCGGTCGTGCTCGCGACGCGACGGACCGCGGCTCGGTACGGACCTGCCCGGAGATCCTCGGGCACGTTCCTCGCCCTTCGGGCTGCGCTCGCCTCGTTGCTCGGGGCGGGGGCGGCCCTGGCATTGCTCCGCGCGACGCAAGCTCCTTTCGAGGACGAGCTGTCGAACCACTTCATCGCGAACACCGTCGAGGTGGCGCGCGGCCACAACGTGGTGGACGCGATTCTCGTCGATTTTCGCGTGCTCGATACGCTGGGTGAAATCACCGTCATCCTCATTCTCGCCCTGTCGCTGTGGCCGCTGCACCGGAAGACCGCGCGACGGACCGAGGAGAGCGACACCAGGAGCCCGTCGTGACGTCGATCCTGTTGCGGGTCGCGAGCGGTGCGCTGCTCCCGCTCTTCCTGGTCCTTTCGGTGTGGTTCCTGGAGCGAGGCCACGACGAGCCGGGAGGTGGATTCACGGGCGGGCTCGTCGCCGTCGCGGGGTTGATCTATTTCGCCCTCGTCCGGGGACCGGGGGCTCTCGAGGCGCGCCTCCGCACGGCGTCGGAGAGCGTGGCCGCGCTCGGCATCGTGCTCGCCGTGGCGAGTGGATTCGTCGGTCCCGTGATGGGCAAGCCCTTTCTCACTGCGATCTGGTGGGCGCCCGGCTTCGGCACCCCGACGCTGTTCGAGGCAGGCGTGTACCTGCTCGTGATCGGTGGGGCGGGGACGGCGCTCCGCGCGCTGCTTTCGGAGGAAACCTGATGCAAGGCCTACTCGCGTTCGTAGTCGGCGTCCTGGTCGCTGGCGGAGCCTCCCTGATTCTCTCCCGCGACTTTTATCGGGTCGTCCTCGGGGTGATGGTGATGAGCAACGGAGTCAACCTGTTCATTCTGGCCAGCGGGAGACTCCGGGGCGAGCGGACTCCGCCCATCGTCGAGGCGGGCGGCGTCGCCGAGCTCGTCGAATACGCCGTCGAGCCCTTGCCGCAAGCCCTGGTGCTCACGGCCATCGTCATCACGTTCGGAGTCGCGGCTTTCCTCCTCTCGCTGGTCGGGGCCGCAGAGCGCGCCATCGGCACGCTCGACGTGGAGTCCATGCGACTGGCCGAGCCGGTCGAAGAGGGCGAGCGGGCACGAATGATTC
>QGUH01000304.1 GCA_003242355.1 Pseudomonadota bacterium | reverse complement strand
GTGATGCGCACGATGGGCAGACCGCGCGCGCGCTCCGCTTCGGTCGGCGGGATCTCGACGCGCGGGGGCGGAGCCTCCTCGGCGGGCTCGTCGGCGGAGGGTGCCGCGGAGCCTTGGGCTTCCGGGGCGGGGGCCGCGCCCTCCGCCGGCTTCTGCCCGGCCGGCTCCGCTGCCGGTTTCGCCGCCGCCTGGGCTTTCGGCGGTTCTCGGGGCGGCGCGCCTGCCCCCGTTTGCGCGGGTGCGGGGCGCGGGACCGTGAGCGCGACCACGCCGAGCGCGAGCCCGAGCGCGGAGAAGCGCGACACGAGCGGAGGCGGATGCAAGGGACGGCGAGGCACGCGGCCGACCCGCGTTAGCCCAGAGCTCCCCGTTTGCCAAGCCTTCTCATGTCCCGCCGAGCCATTGGGGGCTTCGCCCCTGCCCCCGCGTGCGCCCTGGCCCATTCCGGGGTCCCGGCGCTTGCCCCGGAGTCGCGCCATGCGGGGCCGCGGCGCGAGGCCGCGCCGCGCGGGCACGTTTCGCATGAGCAAAAGCTCATGGTAGCGTCCGCGCCCCATGGCGAAACTGAAGCTCAAACCGGGCGTCATCACGGGCTCCGCGCTGCGCGAGCTCTTCGATTACATGAAGAGCGTCGAGTGCGCGCTGCCAGCCGTGAACGTGATCGGCTCCCACAGCATCGTCCCCGCGCTCGAGGCAGCCCGGCAGGCCAAGAGCCCCATCATCATCCAGTTCTCCAACGGCGGCGCTCATTTCGTGGCCGGCAAATTCCTCTCCAACGAGGGCGAGCGCGCAGCCATTGCCGGAGCGGTCGCTGGCGCCCACTTCGTGCGAAATCTCGCAACGGCTTACGGCGTGCCGGTCGTGCTCCACACCGACCACGCCGCCAAGAAGCTCTTGCCGTGGGTGGAAGGGATGCTCGAGCACGGCGAAAAGTACTACGCCGCGAACAAGGAGCCGCTCTTCTCGTCGCACATGCTGGATCTGTCCGAGGAGCCCCTGGCGGAAAACCTCGAGATCTGTCGGAAGACGCTGAGCCGCATGGCCGCCATCGACATGGTGCTCGAAATCGAGCTCGGCGTGACGGGCGGTGAGGAAGACGGGGTCGACAACACCAACGTCGACAACGCCAAGCTCTACACCCAGCCCGAGGACGTGCTCGCCGCGTACGACGCGCTCAAGCCCGTCGGCGCCTTCACCATCGCCGCCTCGTTCGGCAACACGCACGGCGTCTACAAGCCCGGCAACGTCAAGCTCCGCCCGATCATCCTGAAGAACTCGCAAGACCTCATCCAGAAGGAGCGCTCGACGGGACCCAAGCCGGTCGATTTCGTGTTCCACGGCGGCTCGGGCTCGACGCGGGAGGAGATCCGCGAAGCCATCTCCTACGGCGTCGTGAAGATGAACATCGACACCGACACGCAGTGGGCCTTCTGTCAGCCCATCAAGAAGTACATGGACGACAAGAGCGCCTACCTGCAGGGGCAGCTCGGCAACCCGGAAGGCCCCGACAAGCCCAACAAGAAGTACATCGATCCCCGCAGCTGGATTCACCTCGGCGAAAAGGGCATGGCTGCCCGTCTCGTCCAGGCGTTCCAGGACCTCAATTCGTTCGACAAGTTCGAGTTCTGAGCCTCGAGCTCGGGTCGCGCCGCGCCTTCGCGTTGGGCGAAGGCGCGCGCGGCCCGCTCGCAACCGGGAGTGGCGCGCGGGTGCGGAGCGGGGCCCAGCGCGAGACGCCGGTGAGGCGACACGGAGATACGGCCGCCGTGAGGGCGTTGCGTAGCTCGGCGGCGACCGGGCGTGTCGCGCGGGCGCGGAAGGGAGGGGCGAGCGCCAGACGCTCGTGAGGCGACGCGGGGATCCCGCCGCCGTGCGATCAAACGTCGAGCTCTTCGGCTTGTTCCGCCCGTTCCATGATGAAGCGGAAGCGGGCCGAGGCGTCCTTGCCCATGAGCTCGTTGATCACCCGATCGGTCTCGAGGGCATCCTGGACCTCCACCCGCAGCAGTCGGCGCGTTTTCGGGTTCAGCGTCGTATCCCACAGAACCTTGGGCATCATCTCGCCGAGGCCCTTGAAGCGCGTGATGTCGGCCTTGCCGTTCCCTTTGGCCTTCTCTTTGAGGATGCGTTCCTTGTCGGCGTCGTCCGCCGCCCAGTACGTCTCCTTGCCGATGTCGATCCGATAGAGCGGAGGGACCGCGAGGTAAACGCGACCGCTCTTGATGAGCTCCGGCAAGTGCCGGTAGAGCAGCGTGAGCAAGAGCGTCGTGATGTGGTTGCCGTCGGAGTCCGCGTCGGCGAGCAGGATCACGCGTTGATAGCGGAGCTTCGAGATATCGAAGCTCGTGCCGACGCCGCAGCCGAGGGCCGTGATGAGATCGGCGATCTCCTTGTTCTCGAGCACCTTGGCGAGCGAGAGGCCCTCGGTGTTCAGCACCTTGCCCCGGAGCGGCAGGATGGCTTGCGTGTTCCGATCGCGGCCTTGCTTGGCGGAGCCTCCGGCGGAGTCGCCCTCCACGATGAAGAGCTCCGTGCCCGAGCGATCCGTGGCCAGGCAGTCGCTGAGCTTTCCGGGAAGCGTGAGTCGGCCGCTCGTCGCCGTCTTGCGCGTGATTTGAGCGGAAGCGGCGCGTGATGCTTCACGGGCGCGCGCGGCGAGGATGATGCGCGCCACGATCTGCTCTGCCGCGGTGCGATTCGAGTTCAGCCACTGCTCGAGCGCAGGGCGCACCGCGGAATCGACCAGGGACTGGACCTCGGGGTTGTTCAGCCGGTCCTTGGTTTGCCCCTGGAACTGCGGGTCCGGCACGAACACGCTGATGATACCGACGAGGCCTTCGCGAATGTCTTCGGCCGTGATGCTCACGCCGCGCGGCGCAAGATTGTGCGTTTCGATGTAGTTCCGCACGGCCTTGACCAGGCCGCCGCGGAGCCCATTCTCGTGCGTTCCCCCGGAGCCCGTGGGGATGCCGTTCACGTAGCTGCGAATCGTCTCGTCCGTCGCCTCGGTCCAACGGAACGCGACCTCGAGGCGCGACTCGTCGATTTCGCGCGAGAGCGCGAAGGGTTGCTCGTGAACGGGCTTCTTGTTCGCGGTCTGGACGAGGCGCGCGAGAAAATCGGAGAGCCCGCCCTCTTGGAAGAAGTCGTACTTTTGCCCGCCGACCTCGTCGATGAAGTGCACGCGCAGCCCGCGGTGGAGAAAGCTCGCCACCTCGAGCCGTTCGCGGATGAGGTCCGCGCTGAACTCGATCTTGGGGAAGATCGTGGGGTCGGGACGGAACCAAATGCTCGTTCCCGTGCCGCGCGCCGGGCCGAGCTTCTTGAGCTTACCGACCGGGACGCCCGCGCGAAACTCCATCTCCCACTCGGCGCCGTCACGCTTGACCTTCGCGACGAGGCGGGACGAGAGCGCGTTCACCACCGAAGCGCCGACGCCGTGCAGGCCGCCGGAGGTTTTGTAGTTGCCGCCGTCGAACTTGCCGCCCGCGTGCAACGTCGTGAAGATGAGCTCGAGCGCGGATTTCTTGTGCTTCGGGTGGATGCCGACCGGAATGCCGCGCCCGTTGTCCGTCACCGTGACGCTCTGTCCGTCCTTGTGCAGCGTCACCGAGACGTCGGACGCGTGCCCGTTCATGGCCTCGTCGATCGAGTTGTCGACGATTTCCCAGACCAGGTGATGCAGGCCGGCGCTGCCGACGCCCCCGATGTACATGCCGGGGCGTTTGCGAACGGGGTCGAGCCCCTCGAGGACCGTGATGTCGGCCGCGGTGTACTTGCTCATCGTCGTCGATTTTGCGGGGCGCCCCTGCGGCGTGGGCGTGTCGACTCGAGCTTTCTTCTTCGAGCCCACCGCTCAACCTCCTTCCAGCGGAGCCGGTGCTTCGGGAGGAATCGGGACGGCCCGCACCAAGGTGCCACGTTTGATGACCTCGCGCCCGCGCCCGCCACGGCTCGAAATCTCGTACTTTGCCGGGGAAATCCGCTGCTGGCCGCCGAGCGAGGTCTCGACGACCAGGGCGTCGTCGTCCGAGCGCGCCGCTCGGAACCCGATGACGATGTCCTTCGGCTCGAGCTTGACCAGGAGCACGCCACGGCCAGGGCCGGCGAGGTAGCTCACCTCCGATGCGGGGCAGAGCAGGGCGCGGCGTTCCCGCGTCGCGGCAATCAGCGTGTCGCCGTCGCGGACGCGCTCGACGCCCACCACGGTCGCGCCCTCGGCGAGCTTGGCGAAGCGTCGGCCGGAGCGGGTGCTCGGCTCGACGAAACCCGACAGACCGAAGGCGAGCGCGTAGCCGTCCGAGGTGGCCGCGATGGCGTAGCGCTTCGGGCGGGCGTTCGGGCGCTCGGCGATGTCGGTGGCGACGCGTGGATCGAGCGAGAAGGCCGCGACGATGCGCTCGCCGTCCTTGAGCTTGAACAGCTTCTGGATGGGCTCGCCGTAACCGGTCGTGGCCGGGATGTCGATGATGCGCGCCGTGTACGCCGTGCCGAAGTTCGAGAAGAAGACGATGCTCTCGCGCGTCGAGCCGATCTCGCACGAAAGCACGGAGTCGCCCTCGCGCAGGCGCGTCGCGGACGGATCCTTGATTTCCTTCTGACGCTTCACCCAGCCGTCGACGGTGAGCAAGACGTAGTTGTCTTCGGCGACGATCAGCTCTTCTTCGGAGAACTCCGCGTCCGTGACGGCGCCCTCGATCCGCGTGCGGCGCGCACCCGCCTTGCCGAAGCTCTTCGCGAGCTCTTCGAGCTCCGCCCGAACGAGCCCCCAGCGTCCGCGCGACGCCGTCTCCGCCAGCAACCCGCGAATTTCCTTGGCGCGCTTGCGCTTGTCCTTGAGCTCCTTCTGAATGACCAGAATCTCGAGGCGGGCCAACCGGTAGAGCTTGAGCTCGAGGATCGCGTCGGTCTGCTCCGCGTCGAGATCGAAGCGCTTCATGATCTGCTGCGCGGCGTCGGCCTTGCCCTCCGACTTGCGGATGATGCGCAGGATCTGATCGAGCGCGTCGAAGACCTTCTCGAAGCCCTCGAGGATGTGGATGCGCCTGCCGAGCGCGTCGAGCTCGTGCTGCAGCCGGCGCGTCACCACCTCGAGGCGGAAGTGCAGGAAGTGCCAGAGGATCTGGGAGAGGTCGAGGCGCTCGGGCCGCCCCACCTCCGGGTTTTCGGTGGGAACGAGGCAGGTGAGGTTCAGCGCGAACGTCGATTGGAGCGGCGTGTGCTTGTACAGGTACGCGAGCACCTTGGCTTCGTCCGCGTCCTTCTTGATCTCGAGCTCGATGCGCACGTCGTCCGTGGACACGTCGCGCACGTCCAGGAGCAGCGGCATCTTGCGCGAGATCGCGACGTCCGCGATGCGCTCGACGAGCGTCGCCTTGTTCACCCCGTAGGGGATGCTCGTGATGTGAACGAGCTTGCCGGCACGCGTCGTGCCGGCAAGCTCCCAGGTGCCGCGCACCTTCAGCGTTCCCTGTCCGGTCTCGTACGCTTGCTTGATCTCCTCGGCGCTCGAGACGATCTGCCCGCCCGTCGGGAAGTCGGGGCCCTTGATGGTGCGGCAGAGCTCGCGCGAAGAAAGCTGCTTTCCCTCGAGCAAGGCGTCGAGCAGCCGGAGCGCGGCCTGGCACACCTCCTCGGGGTTGTGCGGCGGGATGTTGGTCGCCATGCCGACCGCGATGCCCG
>QGUH01001311.1 GCA_003242355.1 Pseudomonadota bacterium | reverse complement strand
TTTTTTGGGTTTGCGGGGGGGTTTTTGCGCGGCGTGGCGCGCGGGCAGTGCTTCGGGGCGCGTGCACCACTGCGTGGGTGGCCTGCGTCCTGTTCGCGGGGTGCGCCAACCTGATCGGACTCGACAAGTACGAGAAGGTGGACGGCGAAGCGGCGTCGGGAGCAAAGGACACGGGCGGCGGAAACGGCGGGACTTCCGGACGAAGCTCCGGAGGCGCGGGCAACGCCGGCAGGGGCGGCACGGGCGCAGGCAATTCCGGGATGGGCGGCCTGGACGCAGGCAGCTCCGGTGCCGGCGACACGAGCGGAGGAGGCAGCCCGCTCGGGGGCGCCCCGAACGGAGGAGAAGGAGCGGGGAACGCGAGCGGCGGCGCGTCCACGGGAGGCGCCTCGTCGGAAGGAGGCTCGGGAGCGTCTTCCGGAACGAGCGACGAGCTCGGCGGCGCGGCAGGCGAGGCCAATGTCCCGAGCGAGTGTCGGCTGCCCGTTCTCTCCGAAGCCTGCAACGGCTGCATCAAGGGCCGCTGCAGCTCCGAGTGCAAAGCGTGCCGCCAACAGGTGGCCTGCGTGGCGCTCGTCCACTGCTGGGACGCGTGCGCCCAAGGGGATCGTGCGTGTTACACGGCGTGTCTCCAGAAGCACGAGCCGACTGCCGGAGCCGCGGCCCAGGATTTCCTCGGCTGCGCAGAGGACACGCTGGTCGACAACCCGTGCGCGCCGTGCGCGGATCAGTCGTTGTCGTCGCCGATGTAACTCCGAATCGCCGCCTGCAACGATTCGTCCGCAGGCGCGGCGTCGCCGAACAAGGAAGCGCCCGGCGCGCCCATGAGCACACCGGAGCGCGCCGAGGGTCGGATCGCGAGCATTCGATCCGAGCGATGCGGAGAGCCGGCGCCGACGCGCGCGGCCGGCCGCTGCGTGGCCGGGCCTTGCGAATCGCGCGGAGGCCGTTGTGATTTTCGCTTTCCCGAGCGCGGGGGGCGCTCGGACTGGCCAGGCGCAGGCGGCTTGGTGCTCGAACGACGGGGCGCGGGAGCGCGCTCGGCGTCGATCGGGATAATCGTCGCGAGCGGCTCGGGGCTCATCGTCACGGGAGGCCCGTCGACGTCGGCCGGCGCGGGAACGCTCGAGAGGTCGGGGGGCATCGACGCCTGCGCGCCCGGCGTAGCGCCGACCGCCGTGGGAAACGGGCCACACGCCGCCTCGATCGCGGCATCGAGCTCACCCCGGCGCAGCGCGAGATAGGCCGCCTTGTGCTGGGCCTTCATCAGCCGGCGCACGATCTCGACGAGATTCGGCGCGTCGACGTGCTCGCGATAGTCGGTTCGCAGCGTGTGGATGATCCGACCGCCGTCCGCGAACAAGTGCGTGACGATGCGCGGATTCTTGATGCCCGAGTCTTCGGTTTGGATGTGGAAAATGCACCCTCGGTGTCGAACGTTGTTGTTGTAACCGGTTACCGGCGACGCGTTCCTCGACACGGGGGTCCCTGGCACCAAGGTCGCAGCATAGCACGGCCGTCGGGCGGAAACCCGCGGGGACTCGACCGTTTGGACTCCTCGCAAGGGCGGCACGCATCGCCTCGCCCACCACTCACCCACCGCTCGCCCACGCCCCCTG
>QGUH01001310.1 GCA_003242355.1 Pseudomonadota bacterium | reverse complement strand
CCCCTGTGCATAACTGCTACAGCTACGCCCGACAACCTCATCCCGAGTCTTGCATTCGTGCCCGGGCGCACGCTTCTCGGTGCGCTCGCTGCGTGGCTGATGGACGAAGGTGCACGTGATGGGGCTAGGCTGCTCACGTCGGGCAAGATCTCAGTAGGCGATGCGCTGCCGCTACCACACATGCCCTCGAGACTCGAGGACACAGAGGTACTGCCTGCTCCCCTGTCGCTGCAGAGCGAGAAACCCAAGGGAACTGCGGGTGACGTGCCGTGGTGGGCGCACCCGGCGGTTCCGCCGAAGCGCCTGAACATGTGGGACACGGAAGAGAAGCTCAAGCGTCCGGAGGAAGATCTCTTCGTGTTTCGTGAGGTCGCGGAGTCTCCGTGGATCACGTACCGCCCGGCGCGTCGCGTGCGGCTCCGCAATGGTCGCCCCAGTCCCGGTCAGACTGCTCCCTCCCTCGTCGCGATCGAACAGATCGCAGAGGAAACCTGTTTCCTGGCGGACCTGCACGGCTCGCCGGACGAGTTGAAGAAACTTGCCGGAGTACTTGCACCCGTTCTCGAAGGCCGCCGTTGGTTAAGGGTCGGGCGCGGCGGGGCACCCGTCGAGGTGATGGCATTCGCGTGGCCAGGCAATCCTCCTCCCGCGAAGGCGCGAGGTAGCGCGTTACTTATTCTCACCTCGGATCTGCTCATGCGTGACGAGCGGCTGCGCTGGAAGACCGAGCTTGACGAGCACGCCCTGCGCGAACTGACCGGTTGTGCCGACCTCACTGTGGCGAAGACGGAGCGAGGCAGTCTGCGTGCGGTTCAGGAGTGGGTCACGATCCACGGCTTCAACGGTACTTCGCGCCTGTGGCGCGTGCCTGCGGCCGCGATTCGGCGCGGGTCCGTGTTCGAAATCTCCGGCACTGCTGTTTCCACCCTCGCCGAGCGCGCCGCCAGGCAGGAATGGCTCGGTGAGCGGACACACGAAGGCTTCGGGCGCTTCCGCATCGAAGTGTCGCTCCCCGGTGTGACACCCGCTGCGGCCGCACCTGCCGTACTGGACATCACGCCGGACGTTGCTGAGGAGGCCATTGCCAGAGACACGCGAGATTGGCTTAACAAACACGAGGCTCTCGCAAAGTCGGGGCGTAACGGCAACCCCCGACCAAGTCTTTCACAGTGGATGGATCTGGTTGCCGATCTCGAGCGAGGCGATCCCAACGCACTGAAAAGTCGCCTGCTCCCCGCCACCTCGGGAGCGAAGACCTGGAAGCACCCGGACGCCAGAGCGATCCTGGAGAAGCTCGCCATGGTCGCCCCTTCTCCGCAGGGACAGGCTCCTTACGCCCGCATGTTCGTTCGCTGGCTGCGAGCCCAGTTGCGTGCACAGCCTGAGGAGCCGCAATGAACACCCGGCTCACGTTGTTCACCGCCACGCTGGTGCAGGACTCGGCACTGTCGGTCTCGGGCATCGATCGCGAGACCACCGCCGATCGGCCCTTCGCGATCGTCAATGGCGTACCGACGCTCCCAGGGCGCGCGCTCAAGGGCGCTGCTGTCGCCATGGCCAGACGCTTCTTCGATCCGCTGCCGCGGGTGATCTCCTGTGACGCCGAGAGCGGCCCTCTCG
>QGUH01001309.1 GCA_003242355.1 Pseudomonadota bacterium | reverse complement strand
CCCCCCCGGGGGGTTCCCTCCGGGCCCCGGTGTCAGAAGGGTTGAGGGACCGGGGGTGTCCCCGCCGGCCCCCCCCGGCGGGGCCTCGCCCCCTGCCCCCGGGCCGTGCGAGCTGCCCACCCTTCCCCCGCCGCCGCCGGACGAGTCGGACGGCTGCGACGCCCGGCAGGTCCCCTCGTCGCACCACTGCCCCGGCGGGCAATGCTCGTCACGAATGCACGCCACGTCGGTCGGGGACGGGTCGTCGATACCGAGCACGGCCCGACACGCGATGGCGCATGCCCCCATCCCGAAAAGAAGCGTCGCCTGGCGAATCCAAAGCATTCAAAACCTCCCCTCCACGGTCAGGGCGGAAGCTCCCGGCGCGAGCACGGCCCGAATCCCCGTTTGCGGCCCTGCTTGCTCCGGAGGCGCGAAGAAAAAGAGCGCCGCGCCCACGCCGATCAGCGCCGCGCCCGCAGCCGCCGTCGCCGTGCTCGCGTCGGCAAAGAATCCGGCGTCGCGCCGGAGCTGGTTCCCGGCCTCCGTGCACGCCGCGGCGGCGCACTCGTGCTCGGACCGCTCTTGCTCGTCGAGGGCGCGAAACGCAAAGTACCCGGCCGTACCGAGCGCAAGAACGCCGACGCCGGCGCTCACGACGCCCCCGACCCGCCGCGCGGACCAGGACTACGTCGAGGCCGCTCCTTCCGAAGCGTCCACGTGAATGCGCGCCGGAGTAAGCTCCGGGATCGACAGCGTGACGTGATCGCCCTCGCTTTCGACCTGGATCGTGCGCACCCACGCCTCGTGCCCGGGCGCTTCGGCGCGGATCTCGTAGTGCCCGCCATCGACCGGAATGGCCACGCCGAACGCGGCGCGGCCCACGACCAATCCACCGCGTCGCACGGTGAGACCCGGCAACACGCGCGTGCTCGGGTGCACGTGGATCGTCACGCGAGAGAGCCGCGGCACGAGCGCTCGCGATTGCTCGGTGGCGAACTCTTCGCGCGCGCGGCTGCCCTCGCGGCGCGCACGAGCGGCGGCTTCGTTGTATTCGGACCAGGCGGTCGCGAGCTTGCCCTGGCGCTCGTGACAATGCGCGAGGAGGATCAGAGCACCCGTCGCCGGATCGAGCCGATAGCTCTCGTCGAGCTTCGAGCACGCCTCCGCGACGCGCCCCCGTTCGAGCAAGTCTCGACCCTCTTCCCACAGCGCTTCGGCCGCGGCAGCGGACGATTCGGCGCGAGCACGTCCGGGAGATGCGACGCCGAGCGCGAGCACGACAACGATGAACGAACTGCGCATGCAGTGCCTGTGTCGAGTTGACGAGGCCTCGCGCGGAACGCAGCGAGACGAATCGAAACAAGCATTGACGGCAATCGACTGTCAACCCAATCACACCGCTTTCGGCGTAGTGATTTCATCGGTGAATCGTCGGGAACATCCACCAACGAAAAGCGCGCATAGCCAGTTCTTCGACGATTGCGTGCACGCGCGCCGTCGAGGCGCATCGAAGCGGTGGACCACACGCCATTTCGCCAATTCGCGCCCCGGGCTCGAATAGTCATTTGTTGTGCTCCATGAACGCGGGAGACGCGCTCGTGCGTTCAGGACATTTCTTTATATCCCATGTGCCCACCT
>QGUH01000303.1 GCA_003242355.1 Pseudomonadota bacterium | reverse complement strand
CGAACGTCGCGCGGGGGCCGGGGGGGGGCGCGGGGGGGGGGGGGCCCCCGTTCCCGGGGCGCCCCCCCCCCCCCCCGCCGGAGTTAATCCGGCGGGGACCCCACCCTCAGGTTTTGGGGCCCCAGCCCCAAAACGAACGCCCAGGTTCGTTGCCACTCACTCGGACGCCCTAGAACGTCTGCCCGAGCGGTCAGGCAGCGCGCGCCATCTCGGTGGCGGGGTCCGGCGACACCGACACGCTGGCCGGCACCGCGCGGGCGGCAGCGGCGCGCTCCGCCAGCCGCTCGCGCATGACGAGCGCGGCCACGTACGCGTAGCCCGAGGCGAAGAGCAGCGCGAACGGTGCCGCGAAGAAGTGGCCCGTTTGCACCGCGGCCACCACGCTGCACAGGCTCAGCCCGGCGAGCGCAATCTCCGCGTACGGCAGCTGTGCGCGCTGCCGGTAGCGGCCCTTCACCGTCCCACGCTTGGGCGTGCGCACGAACTCACCGGCCATGTTCGTCAGCCCATCCCAAACCGCCATCGTGAGGTGCGGCGCGAGGCCGGCGCCCAGCGCGATCAGGGCGGGCAACTTGCGGATGGCATGCCACGCGCGTCGACCTTGAGCGACCTCGGCCATGGCATAGAAGCTCGCGAGCGAGCCCGTCGTTCCGAGGCACAGAGGGACGTCGATCAAGAGCAACGTCTCGATGTCGCTCGCCGGCAACAAGAGCAGCGCCGGCAAGAGCAGCAGCGTGAGCAGCACCATCATCGGGTACGCGAAGTGCGGCAGCATGTGGAACGCTGCCTCGAGACGAAGCCGCCACGCGATCGGAGATCGAAGCACGCGAGCGAGCAGCTTGCGCGCGGTCTGCACGGTGCCCTTCGCCCAACGATACTGCTGGGCCCGGAACGCCGACATCTCTTCGGGGAGCTCGGCAGGAGTGGTCACGTCCGAGCGATAGATGAAGCGATAACCGGCGAGCTGCGCCCGATACGAAAGGTCCAGGTCTTCGGTCAGCGTATCGTGCTCCCAGCCGCCCGCGGCTTCGATCGCGCGCTTTCGCCAGATGCCTCCCGTGCCCGAGAAGTTGAACATGCACGAAGTCGCGAACCGGGCGCGGTTCTCGACCAGGTGGTGTCCGTCGAGCATCAACGCCTGAATCGACGTGAGCAGGCTCGCTTCGCGATTCAGGTGCTCCCAGCGCGTCTGCACCATCCCGACGCGCGGATCGCGAAAGTGGCCGACCACGTCGCGCAAGAACCCCGGACGCGGCACGAAGTCGGCGTCGAAGATCGCGATGAGCTCGCCTTTGGCCATCGCGAGCCCGTGCGCCAACGCGCCGGCCTTGTACCCGACCCGGTTCGGACGGCGCACGTGACGCGCATCGATTCCACGAGCTCGCAACCCCTCGACCGCCGCGCTCGCAATGGCGACCGTCTCGTCGTTCGAGTCGTCGAGAACCTGAATCTCGAGGAGCTCGCGCGGATAGTCGATCGCGCCCGCGGCTTCGATCACGCGCCGGGCGACGGTGGCCTCGTTGTAGAGCGGCAGCTGAATCGTCACGCGCGGCAGCTCGCCATCCGACAAGGTCGGCGCGCGCTCGAGCTCGGCGAGCTTGTTGCGATGCCGGATGCACGCGATGGCGAGCAGGGCTCGGTGAACGCCGTACGACGACAGCACCAGCAATACCGCGCAGTACAGAACGACGATGGCGACCTGCATGATCCCGCCCCGGCAGGTACCATTCAGCCCCCCCGCCGATTGTCACACACTTGTAAATCGTTGCATTTTCCTGTCCGAAAGGCGCGCGACTTATCGAAGTCCGTAAATCAGTTCCCCTTCCACTCCGACGAGGATCATCTGATGACCGGCCCGCCGGTCACCTTCGGGGAACTCGAGTTGGGTGAGCCCCGGCGGCGCCGGTAGAAAGTCGCAGCCCGAGTCGACCTCGGCGTTGCGGAATACACCGAACGCAGCGTTCGCGAAGACGGACAGCTGCACGAGCCGATGCACGGGCAATCGCGCGCCGCCGCCGACTCGCAGGCTCGGCCCGGAGAAACGGAGTGTCTGGCGAGCGCGCTCTCCGCAGGGTTGCGCGGGCGTGAAGCGAAGCTCGCGGTCGACCGCGACCCATTCGTAAAGAAGCCCGAGCTCCCCGTAGCCGCCGATCCTTCCCGGAGGCGTGCCCGCGATCGCGGCGAGGCCAATCGCTCGGCCGCTGGTGTTGCTCTCGACGGCCACACTCCCGGTCTCGTCGTACACTCGTTCGAACGCGAGCCGCGGGGACTTCGCGGGCGAGAGCAAAAGTCCCTGCAGAAACAACTTCGCACCGAAGTAGCGCGCGAACGTCGCGCCGACCGAAAGCTCGAGCATGCCGCCCGGTCCGACGTAGTCGCTCATCGCGGTATCTTCGCCCGCTACGATTTTTCCCGTCGGGAACGCCGCACCGAGGCGCAGCCCCGCGAACAAACCAATGTTGGGGGGCACGGCTGTCGCCCGCTCATCGGACGGCGGCGGCAACGTCGCCCCGGGCTGCTCGCTTTCGAGTGGAGTCAGCTGGAGCTCGACCACTCCCTGCTCGCCTTCGGCCAACTCCACCACCTGGCGAGCGGGAGAAAACCCTGGCGCGGTGGCCACCACCACACGCCGGCCCGGATTGGCAGGCCGTTCGACTCCGATGATGGCCGTGGATACTTCGTTTCCATCGATCGTCAGCTTCAGGCCCGCGGCGTCGGAGGGCTTCACCAGGATGCGCAACGCCGGAATGCGCGTTTCGAGCGCCGGCGCTTCCGCTTCCGCCGCGCGAACTGCCTCGCGGAAGGCGTCGGGCGCATCGGGGCCGATGTCGGCTCGCAACAACCACTTGTAGGTCTCCGATGCTTCTACGAGCAGGCCGAGCTCGGCTTGCGCTCGCGCGATGTAGAGCAGGTGCACCGGTGCGGAAAACAGCGCTTCGGCGCGCTGCAGCCGATCCAAGGCGTCCGAATACCGGCCTTCGCGGAACAGCTCGATTCCCTCCGTCGCGAGGTTGCGCGCCGTGGCCTTGTCGGCCGCGGACTGCGCCACCGACGGACGTCCCCACGTGGAGAGCCCCGCACAGACGAGGCCAAGCGCAAGCAGCGTGTTCTTCCGCAAGGTGACCTTCACGGCCGGATGCCGCGAAGCCCCAGACTAGTACATCGGCCCCTCTGTCCATTGCGGATTTCGTGTCCGACGCGTGTTCCGTGGAGCATTCCCGCCGTCTCACCGTCGGTTTGGACGCCGAGCCGTCTCGAGCAGCGAACGGACAACGCGTCGGCGGATGCGGAGAGCGCGTCGACCAGAGTGCCCGCGCGAGGTGGGACCGATGGCACCGTTCGCGTTACGAAGCGAGGACGGGACGCCAATCGAACGGATCGGCGTTCTAGCCTCGTTTCGTAGGGGCGGTACGCGCCGCCCCTCCCCGCCGAGGTGAACTCGGCGGGGCCCCTCCCCACGCGGGCACTCCGTCCGGCGCTGTTCCGCGTATTTCGGCGCGTTCCTAACCGTTTGTGGTTCTAGCAAGGCCGAAATATCGGGGGTCAGTAGCCGAGATCGATCGGACGCTTGCGTGGGCGCGGTGGAGGCACCGAATCGCGCGGTAACGCCCCCGAAGGAGCGGCCGCGGGTCGTGTTCGTGTCTTCTTGGTCGTCGCCGAAACCGGGTCACGCGTCTTCTTCGGCGGCTCCTCGGTCTCCGCCGTTCCTTCGGCTCGCTCGGCGGTTTGGGGGGCGTCCCGCTTGGACTCGGGTGCCGTGGCTTCGGCGGATGGCTCTGGACCAGGAGGCGCCGTTGGTGCAATCGCGGACTTCGGCGCCGACGTCGCCGCACTCGGGGGCACGGGCTCGGCGTTCTGCCCCGAGCGCGCAAACAGCACAATCGCGCCCCCGACGAGCGCGAGGCCGCCCAGAGCGACGCCGAGAATCATCCGTCGATTCCGGACCCAGGGAAAGACGATTGCCGGCCAAGTCGTCGGCGCACCGGTGGCGAGCGCGTGTGCGGGAGAACGCACGCTGCGCGCAATGTGGGGCGGTTCGGGCGTAAACCCGAGATCGAAGCTCCCGAGTGGGGGACGCGCCGGCAACCCACACACCTCTCCGAGCGCTTCCGAGAGCTCTTGAACGGACTGGAACCGGTTCTCGACCTCCCGTGCCAGCGCGCGCTCGATGAAGGCGTCGAAACCCTCCGGCACGTCGGGCCGCACCGAGGAAGGCGGACGAATCGGCTCGGTGCAGAGGCGCACCAACAAGTCGCCAATCGCCTCGCCCTCGAAGGGAAGCTCGCCCACGATGCAACGATAGGCGATCACGCCGAGCGACCAGACGTCCGTCCGATGGTCCACGCTGCGCAAGCCCCGCGCTTGCTCCGGACTCATGAAGAACGGCGTGCCGAGCACGGAGCCGGTTCGAGTGGCCGACGAGGACGCGCCGAGTTGTTGATTGGTGAACTTGGCGATTCCGAAATCGAGGACCTTGACGACAATCGCCTGATCCTCCTCGTCCCAAACGAGGAAGATGTTCTCGGGCTTGAGGTCCCGATGCACGATGCCCGCGGCATGTGCCTTCGCGAGCGCGCGACAAACTTGGTGAATGATGAGGGCCGTTTCTTGGGGCGAGATCCGAACGACGCGATCGAGCTTCTGATCCAGCGTCTCGCCCTCGAGATACTCCATGACGATGAACGGGCAGCCGTCCTCGCCCACGCCATGGTCGTGAATCTCGACGACGTGTTTGCTTCGCAAGGCCGCGGCGGCCCGTGCCTCGTTCTCGAATCGACTACGGGCTTCGGTGCTCTGGGCGTACTCGGCGTCGATGAACTTGACGGCGACGCGCGTGCCGAGCGTCGTGTGCACGCCCTCCCAAACCGTGCCCATGCCGCCACGGCCGAGCAGCCGAGTGAGCCGGTACTTTCCCGCTACCAGCCGCGGTTCATGAGCCGTGAGCGCAGGCACCGAGAAAAGCCTAGTGGGTCGAGCCGGAGCTGCCATTGCGGATGCCGCCGGCGTTTTTGAAAGCGAATCAGCATCGAGAGACCAGCCCGAGCCGCAGCGCGTTATGACCCAGGGCTTCGGTTCCGTCGGGGACCAATAGTACAGCACGGCGGCTCGCGCGATGACTCCGTGCATGAGCAGGATCGCTCGCGCTGATTGCACTCTGACTAAAATCGGGACCTGGGCCGCCCCTGAAAACCGACCGAACGCCAGGGCCGTCACACACTGGCCCCCTGGGAGTCGCCGGAGCGCCACGGCGAGCCCTCACGCTCGCGCGGCATGCGCTCCGCGGCCGTGGGCCTCGGGTCGAGCTCTTTCGCCTGCGGGTTGCCACCCCCGAGCTGGTCGTGGCCCCCGACTGGCGCGGCACGATTCGTGAGGCTGAGCGCGTATCGGGCGGCGCTCGCCCTCGCGCGACACCTCGATGAAAGCGGCGAGCTCCCCGCGTCCATGATCGGGCGCGCACGCGCCGCGCTCGGGACCATGGTCGCCCTGGCGGGCGCATTCCGCGCCCACCCGATCGCGGTCGGAACGAGCGCGCTCCGCGGCTGGCCTCGAAACCCTCACTCACGAACTCGCCCGTCAGGATTCCACGGCGCGCTCGAAGAAGGAGCGGCCGCGGCTGGCCTCGAAACCCTCACTCACGAACTCGCGCCCAGTCCGGCGCGGCTCGAACGACTCGGAGCGTGCCCGGAGCG
>QGUH01000302.1 GCA_003242355.1 Pseudomonadota bacterium | reverse complement strand
GGCTCCGGAGCGACAAAGGGAGGAACGCGCCGACGAACGCGAAACCAACGACGAACGGAGTGCCCGCGGGAGGGGCCGCGCCGAAACGAATTCGGCGGGGAGTGCGGCGCGAGCCGCCCCTGCGAAACGAGGCGAGAACGCCGACCGCCAACCTGGTCGGCGTTCTGGGTCGTCGCGTCACCGCGTCCTGGAACGGATTCGGTCGGGACTCGTTTTGCAGCGAGTTGCCGCCCTGGGCCGTTCGATTTAGAGGGGAAGCCGTGACTTCTCGCCAGGCTCTTCGGGTAACCCTCGTTTCGGCGCTCCTCTCGGCGAGCGGGCTCGCGCTCGCCGCCGACACCGCACCCGTGGTGGCTCGGTCGGGAGACGCCGTCATCACGCAGGCAGACGTCGAACGGCGGCTCGCGTCCACGCGGCTTGCGCCGAAGGCGGGCGCGCCGGACGACCCCGCTCGGCGCGTGCTCGAGGAGGCGCTCATCCCCGAGCTCCAGGCCTCGCTCGAGGCGAAGCGGCGCGGCATCGACAAGTCGCCGCGCGTGGCCGATCGCACGCGCGAGGTCCTGCGGCAGGCCCTCGAGCGCGCCGTCAAGCAGGAGACGCTCGAAAAGGATCCGGTGACGCGCGAGCAGATCCGCGCCTACTACGAAGAGAATCGGAGCAAGTACGAGCAGCCACTGCGCATCCGCATTTGGCGCATCCTCGCGCCCGATCAGGAGACGGCGCGCAAGGTCTTGGAAGAGGTCAAGAAGGACGGCAAGCCCGCGAAGTGGAGCGAGCTCGCCCGCCAGCACTCCGTCGACAAGGCCAGCAGCATGCGCCAGGGCGATCTCGGGTTCGTGCGGCCCGACGGCACCACCGACATGCCGCGCGTCAAGGTGGATCCCGCGCTCTACAAGGCCGCGGCTGCCGCCAAGGACGGAGAAATCGTGTCCACGATCGTGCCCGAGAACGGCAAGTTCGCGGTGCTCTGGCGTCGCGGCTCGCTCGCGGCGAACAAGCGCACGCTCGAGCAGGAAGAGGCGTCGATCCGCAACATCCTCGAGCGCAAGCGCACCGACGAAGCGATGGAAAAGCTTCGTCAGAGCCTGCGCGCCGAGCACGTGCGCGACGAAAACCCCGAGCCGCTCGCCGCGCTGCCCGCCGATCTGTTCGGCAAGAAGCCCGCGCGCACGCGCCCGGCAGGCAGCGCCCGCATCCCCGCCCTGCGCGCCAAGCCCCCGACGAGGACGGACGACGGCGACCTGCGCTGACGGCCGCGCATCCGGCACTCCGCGCCAAACTGCCGATCGAGACGAACGACCGAGGGACCGCGCGCCACGGCCCGCGCGCCACGGCCCGCGCGGGAGGGACAATCTACGCCGAGGGGCCGCAAACGCATCCGGCACGCGCGGCCCGCCCTACGTCCGCGCGCCACGTCGCAGACCGAAACGGACGACGGCTGCGCCGGGGCTCAGCTGCCGTCTTTGCTCTGCGGCAGGTCGTGGCCGAATTGGCGGAGGACGGCGCGGAACGTCCGTTCTTCGTCGTAGGCGCGCTGACTGAGCACGAGGAAGCGCTTGCTCTCGCCGATCAGCGCGGCGTCGGCCGCGCGCTCGTAGTTCTCGAAGGCGAGCAGCAGGTGCGGATGCGCCTGCGCCACTTCCTTCGGCACCATCATCGTCGAAGCCGCTCGTCGGCGCGCTTCCGCCAGGTGGTACACGAGGCGCGCGAGCTCCTTGTCCCCGAAGCGCTGGCGCAAGAGATCCGACTCGCGGCGCGCGCCCGCGAGGAGCAACGCCGCGCGGTGCAGGTAGCTCTTGGGTTCGGTGGGAGCGCTGCCGAGCAGCGCAAGCGCCGAAACCGAAATCGCAGCACCGAGCAGCGTCCGCCGATCGATCACGCGAGCGGCTCCCTGCCAGCAGCCCCCAGCGCCGCAACGAGCGGGCTCTTCAAGGCGAGCTCGGCAGCCCCGCGTTCGGCCGTGCGCTTCGAGCGCCCGACCGCTTCGCCGAGCAGCTCCGGCCCGACGCGCACGCGCACGCGGAACCAGCGTTCGTGCGGCGGACCGCCGCTCTCGACGAGCTCGTAGACGGGCGCGGGCTGCCCGTGCGCTTGCAGCCGCTCCTGGAGCTCGCTCTTGGGATCGCGCGCGCTGGCGGTTTCGAGCGCCGCGAGCCGTGACTCGACGACGTTCGCGCACACGTGACGGGCGACCTCGAGCCCACCGTCCAGGTAGCAGGCAGCAATCAGAGCTTCGACCGCGTCGGCGAGCACGTTCATGCTCTGGCGCAACCCGGAGGCCCCCGCGCCCCGTCCCAGCCGCAGCGCGTCCGGCACGCCGACCGTGCGCGCGAAGCTCGCCAACGACTCGGCGTTGACGAGGTGGGCCCGAAGGCGGGTCAGCGTGCCCTCGTCCGCGTCGGGAAATCGCCGATACAAGAGGTCCGCCACGCAAAAACCGAGCACCGCGTCCCCCAAGAACTCGAGCCGCTGGTTGTCGAGGCAATCCCGGCGCTCGTTCGCGTAGCTCGGATGCGTGAGCGCCTGTTCCAGGTGCGGCGCGGTCGGGGGCAGTCCGAGTCGCTGGGCGAGGGCCGCGGCAGACTCCAGAAGGTCGGGCTCGGACATGGGTGGGAACGAGACGGCGAGGAAGAAGCCTAGCGGAAGGCGCGCTCTGCATCAGCAATTGACGCGGCGCGCTATCCCGGTCGCCGGATTTCCCTCGGGAGCGGGCTAGGATGCGGGCGAGTGGCCGCGCTCCGGGCCTGTCCCTTCTGCCGCACGCTGTACCGACCCGATGAAGGCCGGCGGTGCCAGGAGTGCGACGTGGATCTCGTCCCGCTGGAAAGCCTCCCGCTGTCGGAGGAAGCCCGGGCCGAGGCGGAGCTCGAGGGAGAGATCGTGCTCCCGGAGCACGCGCCGCTGCCCTGGAACGCCTTCGGCAGGGGGCGGGGCGCCCTGCTCGTGCTGAGCCTGCTCGGGCTCTTTTCGTTTTTCATGCCCTGGGTGGAGCTCGTTCGGCCCGAGGCGGAGCTGCGCAGCGGGTTCGATCTCGCGCGCGGCCGCGCCGGTTGGCTCTGGGCGGGCGCGACGGGGTACTTCGTGCTGCTGCCGCTCGTGTTCACGCGGCGAACCATCGCCGCGCTACGCGGGATCCGTGTGATCGCGACGCTGCTTGCCAGCCTCACGCTCGCTCAGGTGGCGGTGCTGTTGCTCCTGCCCCCGCGGCCGCGCAGCATCGTGCCGGTCGAGCTTCATTACACGTGGGGGTTGTATCTGAGCGGCGCGATCAGCTTGGTGGCGACCTCGATCGCCCTACGGCTCGGCGGCTCGCTGCCGGAGCTCGCGGCGCCGGTGGACACGGACCACGACAACGACAACGACACCGAGCCGAACGTGCCGGCGGATACGCCGCGGCCACGCACCTTGCACTGACCCAAACGCAAGCCCGCAGCTTGCGCCGCGCGATCAAAAGCACACACCGAGCTCGACGCCTCGGTGACGGCATCGCGATCGATCGAACGCGTACGCCGAGCTCGACGCGGGCTCAGCGACGGCATCGAGCTCGATCGGAAGCGCACACCGAGCTCGAGCGCTCAGCGACGGCATCGAGCTCGATCAGAAGCGTACGCCGAGCTCGAGGGCGAGCGCCCAGCGACGCCCCACGCCTTCGAGATCGCGATCGTCGCGCACCGAGCTCTGGGCGCTCGCGGGCGGCACGAGGTCGGCAGCGAGCTGAAGCGCGGCTTTCCAGCGGTCGTAGCGATACTCCGCACCGAGCAGCAAGCGATGCCGCTCGAGCTTGACGTCGTCCACCATCACGGTGTTCGCGAAGTCGCGCCCTGCCGCTTCGTCGTCGACCGCGCACACGGGGTAGCCGTCGCCCGCGGGCTCCTCCGGGTCGGGCGTGAGCGGTGTGTCGTCCCCCACGTAGCCGCATTCGTCGTGCGCGTTGCGGCCGGGAGTGAGATCGACGAGCACCGGATCGGCAATCATCCAGAGGTGCTGATAGCCAATCCACGGCGTGATCACGCCGCGGCCCGGAAGGCGAACGGGCTTCGAGACGCGCCCGTCGACGGCCGCAACGGTGAGCGCCAGTTGCGGAGAACCGAAGACGCGCCGCACGCCGGCGCCCACGGCAACGTCTGGCAGGTAGCCGAGCGGACCGGTGCGAAACCCTTCGAGCAATGCGAGCCGCAGGTCGGCGCCCGCGCTCATCGAGCTCGACTCCGGCATCGCGCCGAACGAGCCCGACAGCTCGAAGCAAAAGCCGAGGCCCTTGCGCACCCGCACCGAGTAGAGCTGGACGAGCGCGGGGGGATCCTCGTGGCTTTCGGCGGCCCCGCCGCTCGCCGAATCGAGCGGGCCCTGGGTGCCGACGCGCACGTGTCGGGACTCGTCTCCGATGCGCGCAACGGTCACGTCCAGGGCAAACTCCATCTCCCCGTAACCGAGCGCGCGGGCCGGGTGCGGCGCCGAGGGCGCGAAGGCGAACCCGAGCTCGCTCACGAGCTTCTTCCACGCGGCGACGTCGGGGACGCAGCGCGGCCCGTCGACCGCGCGACACGACGGATCGAGCACGAGCCGCTCGAGCGCCGGATCCAACGGCTCGGCGTGCGCCGCTCCGGCGACGGCCAGCGCCAAAATCCCGGCGGCACAAGCGGCGGAGCGAGCTCTCGTCATCCGGCGTCCAATGGCCGAGCGAGGCTACCGGGCGGCCCTCCGACGCGTCAACACGGACGCGAGCGGGCGCCGCGTCTGCCCGCGGCGCCTCGCAGCAACGTCCCTTCCGAGCGAACGCTCGTTCAGAGCGAGTCGTCGAAAACGGCCGCGCACTCGGGTGGAGACGGAAACGGCGCCGGCACGGCAGCCGCCGGAGATATCGCGGGAAGCGGCCTCGCCCGTCACCGGCTCGGTGGTGCGCCCGTCGTCGTACCCCTCCGCAGCCCGCAACGAGGCAAAGCGTGCCGAGCACGGCAAAAAAAAACGCGACTTCTTGTGCGTGTGGTGGATAGCGGACTGCAATGTTCCTCCTTGCACTGCCCGAACGCGCGCTGCTCCGATCGTCCAGCGCGGGTCTCCGTGAGGCTTCGGCGAAATCCGCCCATCGCGGATCACCGCCACCCACGATCTGAACCAAGCCCTACGAAGTATCGCGAGACGATCGCGCAGCGAAAGCGCAGGACTCTCGTTCGGATTCTCGCACCCGAGAATCGCTGCTTTCGGCGCTCGACTCCATAGTCAAATCGCCGGATCGACCTCGATAACCGCGAACGACGCCGGAGCGCGTCGTTCGAAGCAGCCTCGAGCTCGTGTCCGTACACGAATCTTTACTCGCGCCCCACCCGCGGACGCTTCGCGCTCGAAAAGCTCGCGCGCTTCTTCTCGTTGCACTCGTTGGTTGCGCGGCACCCTGCGTCGCCTCGCCGCCTGCTCGTGCGTTGCAGGCGTCCCTTCACGGAGTCGTTTGCCGCGCTTGCATCCAACGCTCGCGCTGACGCCCGCCGACGAAGATCGCCACACCGCAATTGCAGAAGGGACGATGCGTCGTGCTACCCGTGAGACGACGATGCACCGTGCTACCCGTGAGACGACGATGCGCCGTGCTACCCGTGAGGCGTCGCGGCCCCAGTTGCGGAAAGGGGGGGGGCATGAGGCACAAACCAAATTTCGCGCCCGAGCGGGGGGAGGGGGTGCGGGCGGTTGGGTCGA
>QGUH01000301.1 GCA_003242355.1 Pseudomonadota bacterium | reverse complement strand
TTGGCCGGGGTGGGGGTTTGTTTTGGGGCATGGGGCCCGGCACGGTCTTCCGGCACACGGCATGAAGTTCGAGCTCCGGTTGCTCGAATCGACGGGTGAGGGCGTTCGCTATGCTCTCACGGTCGCGCTCCCGAGCGGCAGCCACGTGGGGCGGGCGGAGCTCGCCGGCGATTCGGGAGAGATCCGGTTCGGCTGGGACGAGAGCGCGCCGCCGGAATGGTGCATCACGGCCGTGCGCGCCCAGCTGCGCACGCTGTACCGGCAGCGCGCCAGCGGCTACCCGCGCCGCATCACGCGGTGGCGCCCAGCGCCCGACGAGGCCGCGTCATGACCCGCGCGCTCCCCGGCGTCGTGTCGTTGCTGACGGACTTCGGGCTTTCGGATCCGTACGTGGGGATTCTGAAGGGCGTGATCGCGCGCGAAGCGCCGGGCACGACGGTGATCGACGTCAGCCACGACGTGCCGCCGCAAGACATCGAGCTTGCCGCCTTGTGGCTCGAGCAGGCCTACACCTGGTTTCCTCCCGGCACGGTGCACGTGTGCGTCGTCGATCCCGGGGTGGGAACGGCGCGCGCGGCGCTCGCCGCGCGCGCGGGGGAGCACTGGTTCGTCGCGCCGGACAATGGCGTGTTGAGCGGCGTGCTCGCCCGGGAACCGAGCTGGGAGGTGCGCTGGATCGACGCGGGGGCCCTCCGTCTTTCGGTGGCGAGCCGCACCTTCCATGGTCGCGACGTGTTCGCGCCCGTCGCGGGGCGCCTCGCTTCGGGTGCGCTGCGCCTTTCGGACGTGGGGCCCGAGCATGCGCCGACGCTGCACGCGCGGCGAGCGCCGCGCGTCGAGAAAGGCGAAGCGTTCGGCGAGGTCATCGCCGTCGATCGGTTCGGCAACTTGATCACGAACCTGCCCGCGAGCGTGCTCGAAGGCGAGGGCGTAACGGTCGAGATCCGCGACGCGCGCCTGCGGTCGGTCGGGACGTACGCCGAAGGGGAGCTGGAGTGCGTCGCGCTCGTCGGCTCCTTCGGGCTCGTCGAGATCGCCGTGCAGAACGCGAGCGCTGCGGCGCGACTCGGCGTAGGCCGCGGTGAGCCCGTGCGGGTCGTGCGAGGGGCGCCATGACGGCCCGTTTCCGCGTCGCCTGGGGCTTGGCGCTGGCGTGCGTCGCGTGCGGGGGCGCGGCGCGTCCTTTGGTCACGGCCGAAGCACCGCCGGTGCGCGCGCAAGAAGAGCCGCCCGAGGCGCGGCTCGCGCGCGGGAGGAAAGCGCTCGCCGAGAGTCGCTACGACGAAGCCGAAGGCCACCTCCGTGCTGCGCTCTCGGGGCCTTCGCGCTCGGCGGCGAGCCTTTCGCTCGCCGAGCTCTTCTTGCTCACGGGTCGGCACGACGAGGCGCTCGCCCAGGCGCGGGCGCTGCGGGCGGCCGACGCGACGCTCGCGGATCGCGCGCTCGTGCTCGGGGCCGAGGCGCTCCGGCGGCGCGGGCGTCTCGCGGAGGCGGAGGCCGAGCTCGCGCCGCACGCCAACGAGTCGAGCGCGCCTTCGATTCGCTTGCTGCTCGGCGAGATCCGCCTGGAAACGGGCCGGCGCCGCGAGGCGGAGCCACTCTTGCTCTCCGTCGTCGAGGATTACAACGAGGATCGCATTCGCGACGACGACGGGCCCGGGCTCGCGCTCGCGGCGCGCGCGGCCTGGCTCTTGCGAAGCCCGCACGACGCCAACACGCTGTACGACGCTTCCGAGCGCGCCGACCCCGGTAACGTCCGCGTGTTGCTCGACCGCGCGGCGCTCCTGCTCGAGAAGTACAACCCGGGAGACGCCGAGGCGGTGCTCGAGGAAGTGCTGGCGAAAGCGCCGCGGCATCCCGTGGCGCTCACCCGGCTCGCCGAGGTGCGCCTCGTCCAGGCTCTGGATTTCGACGAGGCCGAGCGGCTCGCGCGCGAGGCGCTCGCGGTCGATCCCTCGCTCGGTCGGGCGCACTTCGTGCTCGCGGGCGTCGCGCTGCGCGACATGGAGCTCGAGGAGGCCGAACGCCGGATTGCGGCGGGCCTCGCGCACAACCCGCGCGATCTCGAGCTGCTCTCGCTCAGGGCGACGGCGCGATTCCTGGCGGACGACGAAGCGGGGTTCCAGCGCGAAAAGCGCGCCGTGCTTGCGGCGAACCCGGAGTACGCGCGCTTCTTCGCCATCGTCGCCGAGTACGCGGACTGGGAGCACCGCTACGACGAGATCGTGACGTTGATGAAGGAGGCGCTCGCCATCGACGACGAGGATCCGACGGCCCTGGCGCAACTCGGATTCAACTCGATTCGGGCGGGCGACGAAGCGGAAGGCGTGAGCGCGCTCCGGCGCGCCTTCTCCGTCGATCCGTTCAACGTGCGTGTGTACAACACGCTGCACCTGTTCGAGACGGTCATTCCGAAGGCGTACGTGACCGTCGAAGCGCCGCCGTTCGTGATTCGCTACCACGTGGAAGACCGGGCCATTCTCGAGCGCTACGTGCCCGGCCTCTTGAAGCGCGCGTGGGAGTCGTTGCGGGCGGCGTACGGGTTTACGCCCTCGGTGCCGATCGGCATCGAGATCTACGCGGAGCGCGAGAACTTCGCGATCCGCACGAGCGGCTTGCCGCACACCGCGATTCAGGGCGTGTGTTTCGGCAAGACGCTCGCGTCGATGAGCCCGCGCCACGAGTCGTTCAACTTGGGGATGACGCTCTGGCACGAGCTGTCGCACGTGTTCCACATCCAACTCTCGAAGAGCCGCGTCCCGCGCTGGTTCACCGAGGGCCTGGCCGAGCACGAGACCGCGATCGAACGGCCCGAGTGGACGCGCGAGCACGATCCCGAGCTGTTCGGCATGCAGCGCGCCGGCAAGCTTCCGACGGTCGCGCGCATGAGCCGCGCGTTCACGCGCGCCGAGGACATCGGCGACGTCGCGACGGCGTATTATGCGTCGAGCCGCATCGTGGAGATGCTCGCGCGCCGCGAAGGTCGCGCGAAGATGGCCGAAATGCTCCGCTACTGGGGCGAGGGGTTGCGCACCGAGGCGGTGTTCCAGCGCGCGCTCGGCAAGACGCCGGAGGCGATCGACCAGGAGTTCCGCGCGGAGCTCGCCGCGCGCTTCGCGCGCTACGAACGGCAGTTCGTGCCGCGGGAGCGGGCGCGGCCGCGCGCCGTCGTGGCCGCGCTCGCCGAAAAGGCTCCGCGCGACGTGGAGCTCAAGGTGGAGCTCGCGCTCGCGCTCGCGCGATCGGGCGACCGGGAGCGGGCGCAAAAAGCGACGGAAGAAGCGCTCGCGCTCGACCCGAAGAACGCCCAAGCGCGGTTCCTCGCGGCGCGTCTCTCCGCGGAGGCGGGTCGGCCACGGCGCGCCGAAGCGCTCTTGCAGGCGATGGTGAAAGACGGCCAGGACGGCTATGCCGTTCAGGTCGCGCTCGGAGAGATCGCCCGCGCGCGCAAGGATCTCGCGGCCGCGCGCGCGGCGTTCGAGCGCGCGCACCAGCACGATCCCACGCAAGCGGATCCGTTGATCGCGCTCGCGGACATCGCGGCCGAGCAGCACGAGCCCGACGAAGAGCTCCGGCACCTCGAACGGCTCGCGCCGCTCACCGAGCACGCGGCCGTCGTGCACCGGCGGCTGCTCGCGGGGCTCGTTGCGCGCGGCCGGTACGCGGACGCCGTGCGCGCCGGCGAAAGCGCGATTTGGGCCGACCTGAACGGCGCGCGCACCCACCTGCTCTTCGCCGAAGCGCTCGAGAAGACGGGCGCGATCGACCGCGCGCTGTTCGAGCTCGAAAGCGCGACGCTCGCGCGCGGCGCCCCGGAGGTGCGCGCCGAGGCCCACGGTCGACTCGCGCGCCTGCTCGCGGCGCGTGGGCGCAAACGCGAAGCGGCACGGCACGCCGAAGCGGCCCAAACCCTCCGCAGCCAAACGCCTGCGCAGGCGACGCCGCCCGACGACGAAGAGTGACGGCCGCTGCGAGCGGGCGTGTCGTCGAAGGCCACGATCCCCGGTTGCTTCGATCGCGTTCGTTTCGCTCACCGGGTGGCTTTCTCACTGACGGAGCTCGAACGCTGCTTTTTGGCGAGCGGCAATGCCGTGTTCGTGTCGATCGGTTGCGTTTCACCCGTCGTTCGGGTCGTCGCCGTTTGAGCGGGAATTCGAGATCCGTGTGCCTTCGTGCGCGAGAAGCCGTTGCTCGGGTCAGGCTCGATTTGGTTCGAGCGCGGCTCGTTCGAAGCGTTCGATTCCGATGGAAGGCTCGAGCGGGCGTGTCTTCGCAAATATCGATCCTCGGGTGCGTCGGTCGGTGCGTTTCACCCGTCGTCGTGGTCGTCGCCGATCGGGCGGAAATTCGAGGCCACCATGTCTTCGTGCGCGAGGAGGTTGGGGTTGCCCGTCTTCCCGTGCGCTCTCCTTTGCTCGCGCGTTGCCGATGGCGTGCGCTCGCCGGTAGCATGGGAAGGCTGCCCGCGCGCGCGAGGCGCGCGGGCGCTCCATCGTGAGGAGGGACGGGATGCCGCACGTCAGATTCGGCCTGAAAGAGGAGCCGGGCTTCGACCTGAAGAAGAGTGATCGCCTGATCGCGGTGCGCACGCGCAGCCGCCGATCGCTGCGCGCGGGGCCAGTTCCGCCGCGTTCTGCCGCGGAAGTGGTCGACGGAGAGCTCGTGCTCGCGTTTCCGGAGGCGGGCGTCGAGGTGTACCGCGTGGCGCCCGAAAAGAAGTCGCTCGACGAGCGCAAGCGCGCGCTGCGCCGCGATCCCGACGTCGAGTTCGCGGGCGGCGTGCTCGTGGACGAAGCGAACGAGCCGGTGCTCTACACCGAAAACTTGTTCGTGAAGTTCGTGGACGAGGCCGACCCGGAAGAGTGCACCGAGGTGATTCAGCAGGCCGGGCTGAGCGTGAAGAAGGAGCTCGGGTACGCGACGAACGCGTTCTTCGTGGGCGCGCCCGAGGGAACCGGCGAGCGCATCTTCGAGATCGCGGAGGCGCTCCACGCGCGCCCCGACGTCGAATACTGTCACCCGGAGCTCGTGCGTCGGCGTGCGCGCAAGGCGATCTTCGCGCCGCAGTGGCACCTGAAAACGGCCGTGATCGGCGGTCGCGTGGTGAACGCGCACGCGCACGTCGAGCCGGCGCACGCCGTGACGCGCGGCAAGGGCGTGACGATCGCCATCATCGACGACGGCATCGACATCGACCACCCCGAGTTCGAGGAAGAGGGCAAGGTGGCGGCGCCGCGCGACGTTGCCTTTCCGCTCGATCACCCGCAAGGCACCGATCCGCGCCCGAAGGACTCGAACCCGCTGTACCCGGAGGATCACGGCACGGCGTGCGCCGGCGTCGCCTGCGCGAGCGGCATCGACGGCGCGAGCGGCGTCGCTCCCGAGGCGCGGCTGCTTCCGATTCGGCTCTCGGCGGGGCTCGGGTCGCAACAGGAAGCCGAAGCGTTCCAATGGGCCGCCGATCACGGCGCCGACGTGATCTCGTGCAGCTGGGGGCCTCCGGACGGCAGGTGGTGGGATCCGGAGGATCCGTTGCATCGCCAGCGCTTTCCCTTGCCGGCGAGCACGCGCCTCGCGATCGACTACGCGGTGAACAACGGCCGCGGCGGCCGGGGCCGCGGGGACGCCCTCGCGCCGGGCACGGGGGCCGGAAGCGCAGAAAAAACAGGGAATGGAAGGTAAAAGGGCGGAATCA
>QGUH01001308.1 GCA_003242355.1 Pseudomonadota bacterium | reverse complement strand
TCGCGAACGGGCGGTTCGAACGGGGGAATGACGATGCCGCGGAAGAAATCCGGATTGTCCACGCGCGCGCAGTTCGTGCCCGGTATGAGCCCCGGCGTGCCGCAATGGGCGAACACTCGATTGGCGAGCGTCTGCACGGGACCCGACGCGAACCACGAGTCGCAAACCGCATACTGTCGCGCGAGGTAGTACGTCCACGGCACGGACTCTTCGGAGTAATACTGCATGATGTTGGCCGGTACGGGGAACACCAGCGGCCCGCCCGGCTCGCTCGGGGCGCCGGGCTGCTGCGAATAGTTCCAGGCAAACCCCGACATGTTCGGCTCCGTCTCGTCGCCGAAGATCTGCTCCGTCATGTCTTCGAAGAGCTCGCCGGGATTCGGGTACGGCGTGACCGAGTTCCACCAATCTGCTGGCCCTTGAAACACCTGCACGCTCCCGAGCTCTGGATTCCGGGGGTTGAGCGGAATCTTCTCGTCCCGGCGCAGGCCTCGATAGCGACCCTCCTTCACGAGGTCCGGGTAGAGGTCGCCCAGCATGTTGTCGAACGAGCGATTCTCCAGCAGGAGCACCACGACGTGCTCGATTTGCGGGGTGAGCGGCGGAGCGACGACGTTGGGCTCGGCGGCGTCGAACGTTCCCGCAGGCGTGCGGTCTTCGGGCCCTTGACTCATGAGACTACCCTCCTGGAAAGCCACGGCTCCCATCCGATGTGGAGACCGACCGGGCCCGAGCCCAGGATCGTGCTGTTGCAGTGCAACCTGTTGCAGTGAAACACTCAGTGCAACAATCTCGGTATTGCCGGCTGAGAGGCTGTGAGTGCGACGGCATTACGGGCCTGCTGCCGTCGTGAGGCGGCACTTTTCGGGGTTGTGCGCGCGTCGACCTGTGACTCTTTTGCCGTTGGTTCGCCAACTCGGTTGTTTCGTGTCGGTGGGTGCCAACTCGGTTGTTGCGGTCGGTGTGTCGACGAGGTCGGTCGGAAAGGGTTGTTCTCGCGAGCGCGGGCTGGTAAAGGTGCGGGGTAATCGAGCGGTGGCTCGGGTGCGCGGGAGAATGTGATGAACTTTGGGACACGCATTTCGACGCTGGCGTCGATGGGGCAGTGCGCGGCGGCGTACGCCGCGCTGGGGACGTTCCTGCTGGCGACCGGGGTTGCGGGCTGCAATTCGCCCGAGCTGGAGGAACAGGTAGCGGTCGGTCGGCACGCCGCGGCGCTCACGCTGACGGATGAAAACGCGCGCGTTCTCGGCTTCGAGAACGCCAACGACTGGAGCAACGACGCCGGCCTGAGCTCCCAGAAGACCGAGGGCTCGAGCTCGCTCGCAGTCGCGGTGAGCGGCTGGACGGAAGTGACCAGCATCCCCCTCTCTACGCTCGGAGCCGTCGCGGACAACCTGTCGATCGACGTCTTGCTTCCTGCCGCGACGACATGGGGCGAGGTGCGGGTCGTGCTGAAGGTGCCGTCCCAGGGCGAGCATTATCGAGACCTCGGCGGCGTGCCGCTCGCGGATCGCAGCGCCGGAAGCTTCCACACGCTCGGTTTTTCGATTCCCGCCGATCTCCAAGCCAAGCTCGCGCAGAGCTACTCCGATCTTTATACAAATTCCCCAACCCACGAGA
>QGUH01000300.1 GCA_003242355.1 Pseudomonadota bacterium | reverse complement strand
ACGACCCTCGTCGTTCCGGACACACCGGGTTGTGACGCCGCGGTGCAGACCATCGAGCTCAGCCTGGTGCCGACCGGTTATCGGCGGGTGGACCCTGCCGCGCCGCCGGCCTCTGCCGTTTCGGCTCCCGTGGCGGCGCCGTCCCCGCCGCGCTCCGTTCAGGCGCCGCCCGTGACTCCCGAGCCAGCTCCGAGCGCTGCGACACCGGCGAGCGCGACGGACGCGCCGGTGCCGAGCGCCGACGTGCCGCCGGCCACGCCCCCGACGCCGCCGAGCGCGGCGCCCGCACCGGCAGCACCGCCCGCGCCGAGCGCGCCTACGGCGCCCGCGCCGCCTCCGTCGGCGCGCTTTCCGAGCCCGAGTCCGAGCCCGTGAAGGTCCGCGCGCCGTCGCGCGATAGCGCAGCGATCAGGGCTCGCGGACCGTGAGAACGGGGCAGGGCGCCGTGCGCACGACGCTTTCGGCGACGCTACCGGCCATCGACCGCGCGCGACCCGTTCTGCCGGCCGTGCCCATGACGATGAGATCGAAGTTGCCGTCGGCGGCCTGCTCGAGGATGCGCTCGCGCGGACGACCGATGGCGACCTCCGTCGAAACCGGAACCTTCGGCGACAGCTCGCTCACGAAGCGATTCATCTCCTCGCGCGCGAGATTGAGGGCGTACTCACTGAGGCTGGTCGTCGACCCCTCCTGAATCCGCGGCTCGCGGCCCGCGAAGAAGGGCTGTTCCCAGACGTGGAGCACCTGCACCTCGGCGCCCAATCGCTCGGCGAGATCGAAGGCGTGGCGCAGCGCATGGCGTGAGCCGTTGGAGAAATCGACGGGCACGAGGATCTTCTTGACGTTGAACATTGGGATACCGAGCTTAGCCTTCCTTAAACCCGTGTTGCTCGCACTTCGGGCGTGGAGTGCCGCACGCCGCACGTGGAACGCGCCGCATTTAAACCGGCGCGGCGCTCGAAGCAAATGGGCTGCCGGCTAGACCGAGAGCGACGAACGGTTGGGAGTGCGCCGAAGAACGCAGAAGGCGGCGCCGCGCGGTGTGCCCACCTGGGGGCCCGTCGAAGCGACTTTGGCGGGCAGGGGCGGTGCGAGCCGCCTCCCGTGATCAACGAGGCCAGACCGCCGATGGGTCGAGCCGATCCGGCAGTCTAGCGTCCGACGCGGTCGGGGCTCCCGTAGAAAGAGCGCTGGCGCGCCGGGAGGCGCGGGGCAGGGCCGTTCGCGCGCGTGCTGCGAAATACCCCCTCGCGGCCTTGCCAGGTCCGAGCGTTCGCGAAAGGCTTGCGGGCGTGGTGGACGTTCTCCCCGACCCGCTCTTCATCGGCATCGCCGGAGGAACCGGCAGCGGGAAAACGACCCTGGCCTACCGCGTGCTCGAGGCGCTGCCCGAGCACGTGTCCCTGATTCAGCAGGACTGGTATTACCGGGATCGGTCCGCGCTGCCGTTCGAAGCGCGCACCCGCATCAACTACGACGAGCCGGCAGCCCTCGAGAACGAGCTGCTCGTCGCCGATCTCGGACGCCTCCGGGCGGGGCACGCCGTCGAGTGCCCTCAGTACGACTTCGCGACGCACACGCGCCTTTCGACCACGCGCCGGGTCGAGCCCGCGCGCATCGTGGTGGTCGAAGGCATTCTGCTGTTCGCCGTTCCCGAGCTGCGGGATGTGTTCGATCTTCGTGTGTTCGTCGACACGGACGACGACATTCGCCTCATGCGCCGCATTCGGCGCGACATCGTGGAGCGAAACCGGGACATCGACTCGGTGCAGGCGCAGTACTACGGAAGCGTGCGGCCGATGCACCTCTTGCACGTCGCGCCGAGCCGCCGGCACGCCCACCTGATCGTGCCCGAGGGCGGGCAGAACGCCGAGGCCCTCGACGTCATCGTGGGTCGGCTCAAGTGGCTCTTGCGCGACTGAGGGCGACGCCGCCAGCGCTACTTCCGGACCAGGTCCGTGGTGCGATAGCGCACGGCCTGCTTGGGATCGCAGTCGGCTCCGAAGTTCCTGGCATCGAACTCGACGACCGCCTCGCCGCGCCGCTCGCCCGCGCCCTCTTCCTCGGGGGGCAGCACGACCTCGATGCGCAGCGTGCGTCGGCCCGCGCGGGCCGGCGTGCAGTAGGCGAGGAGGTAGCGCGCGGCCTGCGCGGCGATCACCCCGTGAGCCGCATCTTCGAAAGCGAGGGAGAGGGTTTCGGCGGAGTGCGCGTTCACGTAGCCGTTCACGCCGATGTCGGCGATGTCCTCGGCGTCGGGACCGATGCCGATGGCGAGCACGGTGTGGCCGTGTTTCTCGATCGCCCGGCGCACGGCGGCGGCATCGGAGAAGCCCGCGAGGTCGCTGCCGCCGGAGAAGACGACGAGCGTTCCACGTCGGACGAGCGCATCGTGCTCTTTGAGCAGCTCGTCGAGCGCCTCGAGCGCGAGCCTGACGGCCCCGTACAGGTTGCGCGACGTGTCCGTGGGTTTCATGCGGCGCAGGACCGCGAGCTCCTCATGGGTCGTGCTCTCGGCTCGGGCGAAGTCCGCGACGAGGGAGATGTCCTTCGACCCGTCGAAGGCGTAGACCGTCACGCGCTGCCGCGGGCGGACCTTCTCGACGAAGATGCCGATTGCCGAAGCCAGCTCGGCGCGCACCTCCTTGTCGGTCGCGAGGCTGTAGTCGGCGAGCAGCAGCACGTGATCGGCGGCGATGCGGCTCGGATCGAGCAACACCTGACGCGTCTGTGCCGGTGAGAGCGGCGCTTCGTCCTCGTGGAGCACGAAGCTCTCTGCCGTGAGGCCCGTGACCGGTTTTCCGCCTTCGGTGACGGACAGGTAGGTGCTCACCACGCCCGGTTTGCGCGCCGCGATCGCGATGGGCTCCACGCGCACGCCACCGTGGGGCAAACAACCGATCAGGGTGACGAGACAGAGCAGCAACCACTTCCACATCGCAGGGGGCTTCGTCTCGCACGAGGCCACCGCGAGCACAAACCCCGAATCGCGCAGCGCGACGATCGAGCTGCCCGGCTGTTCGGCTGATCTCGGTGGCTGCTATGATGAGCGCGTGCGCGTCCACGGAGACGCGACGGGTCATGACGGCTGCCCAGCGCTGGATTCTCCATGCCGATCTCGACGCGTTCTACGCGTCGGTGGAGCAGCGCGATCATCCGGAGCTGCGCGGGCGTCCCGTCGTGGTCGGCGGGCAATCCGGGCGTGGCGTGGTCGCCGCCGCGTCGTACGAAGCGCGCGCCTTCGGCATTCGCTCCGCCATGCCGGGTTTTCGGGCGCGCGAGCTCTGCCCGCACGCCGTCTTCCTTCCGCCGAACATGGCGCACTACGCCGCGGTCTCCGCGGAAGTGCACTCGATCTTCGAGCGCTTCACCCCCGAGATCGAGCCGCTCGCTCTCGACGAGGCGTTTCTCGACGTCACCGGGTCGCTCCGACTCTTCGCGGATCCGTTGGCGCTCGCCAGCGCGCTCAAACGCGCGGTGCTCGAAGCCACCGAGCTTCGGATTTCGGTTGGCGTCGGGCCGAACAAGCTCGTCGCGAAGATTGCGTGCACGCTCGGCAAACCCGACGGGCTCCGAATCGTTCCGCCCGAGGCGGTGCGCGAGTTCCTCGCGCCGCTGCCCGTTCGCCGCCTCCCGGGCGTGGGACCCGTGCTCGGCGAGCGCTTGCACGAGCTCGGCATCCACACCTGTGGGGAGCTCGCGCGGGCAGAGCCGAGCGTTCTCGCGCGCGTCGCCGGCAATCGCGCCTCGGGGCTCGTCGCGCTCGCGCGCGGCGAGGACGAGCGCCCCGTCGTCCCCAATCGCATTCCCAAATCCTACGGTGAAGAGAACACCTTCGAGCACGACGTGATCGATCGCGATCGCGTCACGGCGGCGCTCACCGCGCACGCGGAAGCCGTGGCGCGCCGCTTGCGCCGAGACGACTATCGCGGCAGCACCATCACGCTGAAGGCGAAGCTCGCGCGCGCACGCGGAACGCGGATCGCGCGGGGACCGGGGGGCGGCCGAGAGCCCTTCTATCCTCTCGTCAGCCGCTCGCGCACCCTGAGCACTCCCACGAACGACGGCCAGCGCATTCGCGACGTGGCGGTGGCGCTGTGGGACGAGGCAGCGCTCGGTGAGCCCGTGCGCTTGCTCGGCGTGTCCGTGTCCAAGCTCGAGAAGGGGAGTGGGCGGCAGCTCGAGCTGTTTCCGTCCGCGCGCGACCGGCTCGGCTCGACGCTCGACGCCATCACCGAGCGCTTCGGTCGGGGTGCGATCGGCCGCGCCGTGGACGCCCCCCGGAAGATCACCCCTGGCCGGACCCACAAACGGGGGGACGGATGAGCGCGTCCGGGGATTGCCCCGCGTTGACGGCGCGCGGCACCGGTGTCAGTTAGCTGCCGATGTACCGCCGCGTGCTTTCGGCCACCGATCTGAGCGAGCCTTCCCTTTTGGCGCTGCGCGAAGCCGGCGCCATTGCGCGCGAGAGTGGGGCCGCGCTCGCCGTGTGCCACGTGATTCCCACGATCTTCGATGCGCACACGCTCCTGCCGCAGGATCGCGAGCAAACGCTCGTTCGCATCGCCGAGCTCGAGGTCGAGGCGCAACGGCTTCTCGAGCAGGAGGTATCGCGGGTCCTCGGTCGGGACGACGTCGAGATCTTCGTCGAGCGAGGAAACGCGTACGCCGAAGTGGTGCGTCGCGCCGAAGTCTGGGGCGCCGACCTCGTCGTCGTGGGAAGCCACGGGCGAACCGGGCTTTCCCGGGTGGTTCTCGGGAGCGTTGCGGAGAAGATCGTGCGGTACGTCCACTCGCCGGTGCTCGTCGCGCGCGAAGCCAAGAAATCGGGCGTCGTGCTGGCGGCGACGGATCTGTCCGATCCCTCGCTTCCCGCGGTTGCCGCCGGTGCGGAAGAGGCGCGGCGGCGCGGCGCCCGGCTCACGGTGCTCTTCGTGGTGGATCTCACGGCGGCGGCGTTCGCGGCCGCCGCTGGAGGCCTGTTCGGCGCGATTGGGGCGCTTCCACCCGCTGCGCTGCAGCGTGAAACGCAGGAAGCGCTGCAAGACACGCTGCGGTCGTCGCTCGAGCGTTTCGGCGCAACGGGCGAGCCGCTCGTCCGCCAAGGCGCGCCCGCACAGGTGATCATCGAGACGGCCGAGGAGCTCGGAGCGGAGTTGCTCGTGATCGGAACGCACGGACGCACCGGCGTCGCCCGCATCGCGCTGGGAAGCGTCGCCGAGCGCGTGGTGCGCACCGCCAGCTGTCCCGTGCTCGCGGTTCGGCTCGCGACGCCCGCCTGAGTCTCCCGTGTCATGGCCGCGAAGAAGGGCGCGAAAAAGGCCACGAAGAAGGCGGGCCGGCGTCGCCCCCGCGGCGTGACGCTCGAACCCACGGCGCTCGCTCCGACGGAGCTCGCCATCCGCGAGCCGGACGCGGCGCTTCGCTCGCTGGAGGAAGCCGTGCGCTCGGACGGAGGCGCCGTGCTCGCGGCGTACCGAGAGCCGCTCGGGGCGCACGCGCTGTTGCTCGTCGCGCTTCCCATCGACAAGGTGCGCCCCACGCCGTTCCAGCGGGACGTCAGCGACGCGCACGTGAAGAAGCTCGTGCGCGCCATGGACAAGACGCGGCGCTTCCTCGACCCCCTGATCCTGGTGCGGGGAGAGGACGGGTACTTCAGCCCGAACGGACACAATCGCCCTCCGCGGCTCGCGGGCTCGAG
>QGUH01000299.1 GCA_003242355.1 Pseudomonadota bacterium | reverse complement strand
GTGAGCAGCGGCTCGGCGCCTTCGCCGAAGAGCGCACGCAAGGCGAACGCGGGCGCTCGCAGGGCCGAGGGCCGGTGGAGGACCACGCCGAGCGCGCGGGAAAACGCCGCATTCGTCACGGGGTTCGGCGCGGTCACGTTCACCGCGCCGGAGAGCGTGTCGTCGTCGAGCGCCTTCACGATCGCGCCCACGACGTCGTCGATGTGCACCCAGGGCTGCGGCTGGTGCCCCGATCCGATCGGACCGCCGACGAACGCGTTGAACAGCGGCACGAGCCGGGAGAGCGCGCCGCCGTCCCTGCCCAGCACCAGCCCGAAGCGCGTCCGCACCACACGAACGCCGAGCGCCTCCGCCTCTCGAGCCGCCGCTTCCCACTCGACGCACACCCGCGCGAGGAAGTCGTCGCCTGGCGGCGCGCTCTCGTCGAGCGGGGCATCGCCCGTGCGCGTGCCGTAATAACCGACTCCCGACGCGCACACGAACACCCGCGGGCGCTCCGCCGCCATCGCGTGGACGAGGCGCTTCGTCGAGCCCACCCGGCTCTCGAGGATCGCAGCGCGCACGCGCGGCGTGTAGCGGCGCCCCACCGCCATCTCCCCCGCTAGGTGCACCACTGCGTCCTGACCGCTCACGGTGCGTTGCCACTCGCCTTCCCTGCCCGGATCCCACGTCTCCCACACGACGCCCTCGGCGCCGGAGCCTGCCGGTGCCGGGGCGCGTCGCGTGAACGCCGTTACGCGATCGCCGCGCGCAACCAGCGCTCGCAGCAGCGCCCGGCCGATGAACCCCGTTCCTCCCGTCACGAGCACGCGCATGGGACCTACCTTTGGACTTTCGCCGCGAACACGGCTACTGAAGCATCCTATGGCGATTTCGACCCGTCTGCTCGCTGCGTGCGGTGCCCTCGCATTGGCCGGGATGGGCTGCGCAAGCCAACCCGCCGCCCCCTTCGACACGCTCAAGACCTCCAACCTTACGGCGTTCCGTCTGCAGAACTACGAGCCTCCGGAGGCCGCGGCCGCGACGCCCACGGCGCCGGGCCAAATCCCCGGTCTGCCACCCGAGATCCAACAGTGGATTCAGCAGGGCGCGCAGGGGCTGCAGGCTCTGATTCCGCCGGGGCTTTTGCCCGGTTTCCCGCCCGCCGCCGCGCCGGCGCAGCCCACCTCGACCGTTCCCCGGTTCCACGGGTTCCGCATCCTCGGGCAAACACAGGTCATGGATCCCGAGCTGAAGGAGCAACTCGGCGAGATCCTCGGCGAGCCGGACAGCTTCGACAACGCGCACGCGCGCTGCGCTCCCGGCGTCATCTACGCCGAGATGGGCCTCACGTTCACGCAGGGCCCGGGCGCACCGAGCAACGACGTGCTCATCTCCTTCTCGTGCTCGCAGGTCGTGTCGCGCAGCTTCAGCTGGCCCCATCCCGCAACCGGCATGACTCCCGACACGGTCAAGGCGCTGAGCGAAGTCGTGCAGAAGCTCTGGCCTCAGGGCGCATGAGGCAACCGCGCTCGTGCGCCCGATCGCTCCCCGCGCGCTCGTTCCTTTCCGTGGCCGTCTCGGGGCTCACCATCGCATGTGGCGGCACAGCGAGCAGCGTGCGGACCGAGCGCCTCGATGCGAGCACGTACGCGCTCGAGTGCCAGGCGCCGCTCTCGCGGTGCCTGGTCGAAGCCGACACGCTGTGCCGCGGCGCGCCCTACGTCGTGCTCACGGGCCACGACCGGCGCGACCTCTACGGTTCCAGCGACGGCCCTTCCCAAGTCGAGGTCCGCTCCAGCACCGCGACCATCCGCTGCGACCCCGGCAGACGGTTCTCCGATGGCAGCGCCACGCCCGGCGTCGAGAAGCTACTGCCGCCGAGCGCCGGCGTGGCGACCGCTTCGCCCTCCGGCTCGGGTGCTTCTCCGCCGGCTGGCGCGCCCCCCGCGGCACCGTCCGCTCCGAGTTCGTCCGCAGCCGCCGCGGTCAGCGCTGCCCCCCCGCCTTCGGCAGACGCCCGCGTGTGCATCCCCGGCGCCACCCAGCAGTGCGTGGGACCAGGCGCCTGCTCCGGCGGCCAGGCCTGCCTCCCCGACGGCTCCGGCTTCGGCCCGTGTGACTGCGGAACGGCGACCGGCTCGGCGGGAGCGCCGACGGGCAAGCAAAACTAGAAGCGGGCGTTGCGCGGCACGGCAGGGAAGCCGGCTGCCCAGTGGATTCGCAGCGCGGCGGCCGGCACCGCGGGCCCTTGAAAACCGGCGCTTCTGCGTTACCTTCGAACGACCCACACCCCTGTGAGCTTTCGGGGGCGATCGGTTTCGACGTGGGGACTGAAGGATAACTTGCGTGCGGTGGCACCCGCCCCACCTACCAAGCGGGCCGTTTAATTGCGAACGACAACGCAATCGCTCTCGCGGCCTAATAAACCGTGAAGCCGTCCAACCGTGAGATCGTCCTGGTAACGGAAGGGCGTCAGCACTAGGGCTGGCCACCGCAGTGCGCCTCTGGCGGCGGTGGTGAGAAACACAGGGGCTAGGTCGTGGCCGAATCCACGAACCCAGCCGACGGGGACGCGTCGGCTACGCACGTGAACGAGAGTTGTCCGGATGCCTTGCGGACCCGGGTTCGATTCCCGGCGCCTCCACCCTGTTCGCGCGCCGTAGGCGCGCTCCCATTGCTTGGTCATCGGACCTCCCTGGAATCCGCTCCGCGGATTCCACTCCGGTGGCGATTCCAGGCGTCTCCACCGTCGTCGGGCGCGGAGCGCGCCCCGGCGCGCGCCCTCCACGTTCATCGGCGATCGGGGACGAGCTTGGAATTCGAGGCGGGTGTCTGCCCCCACCGCGCGTGACAGGTCCTGCTAGGGTCGTTCTCGTTCGCGAGCAGCGAAGAGGCTGCGACCACTCCCAGCACGATGGCGCCAGTACGAGAGCATTCTTCGGAACTCCCAAAACTATCGGCGAGTCGCTAGAGCACGACAATGACCCGCCGCTCCCACTCGTTCACGCGACGGGAAGCGGCGGCATTGCGCATCCGCTCGATCATAACGACGGCCGGAACGTCTCGGGCACGGCTCTTCTGCCGCCTTCGCCCGCGAAAACGCACCGAGTTTTCTCGCGCCTAGTCTAGTGCACCGCTAATGAATTAGCGTGAACTTTTCGACGGTCAGCACATGCACGGGCACGTGCATCGGGGCCCGCCGAAGCCATCAGTCGACGCTACCGCCGAACGCTTGCGCGTACCTCATTAGCGGTGCACTAGCGCTGGACACGATGTTGCCGCTCACGAACGGTGCCGTTTTCACGCTGTTGAGCGCTGGAACTCAGAAGGAGCACTCAGCTCGCGCACTCTCGCGTTCGTCGGAAGGGACGCCACGAAGCAAGGCGCGGAACGCGGCGTGGTAGCGAAAACGCGCGTCGCGCTCGTTCCGCTCGACGAGCCCCAATGCCCCGACTCGCGCGGTCGGTTAGCACTCCTTCCGGGCAGAAGTCAAGCAAAAAGGATGTGAAAACGGTTGCAGAGAAATGTCGTCGTGTGGGTTTCGAGGGAGTTGTCGACTCGAGGGCGGCTGTCGTAAGCTGAGAGGCTCTGATGCCGAGTAGCTGCGTTCGACGGCGCAGCTGATGGAGGGAGTTTCGTTGCATCGTCGAGGGACTGGATCTCTGCCGCCGACGAGCCGTTCGCGCGAGACGACGACACGGGCCGACCGGGAGCGGCTGAACCTGATCGGGCAATCAGAGGTATTCCTCCGAACGGTCGAAAGGATCGAGCGGCTGGCCGCCTGCGACGCGACGACGCTGATCGAGGGCGAGACGGGCACCGGCAAAGAGGTGGCCGCGCGCGCGATTCATTATTTGAGTCGGCGTCGAGAGTTCCCGTTCATTCCAGTCCACTGCGGCGCCCTGCCGGACAGCTTGTTGGAAGCGGAGCTGTTCGGATACGAAAAAGGCGCGTTCACGGACGCGAAGGAGCGGCGAGCCGGGCTCATCACCGAGGCCGATGGCGGAACGCTCTTCCTGGACGAGGTGGAAGCCATGAGCCCCCGCGCTCAGGTCGTGCTGCTTCGGTTCCTTCAGGATCAGAGCTATCGGGCGGTCGGCGGACGCACGCTCCGACGGGCCGACGTACGCATCATCGCTGCCACGAACGCCGAGCTGCCAGAGCTCGTCGCTCGCGGCGAGTTCCGCCAGGATCTCTGGTTTCGACTCCACGTGCTGCAGCTTTCGTTACCGCCGCTCCGCGAGCGAGATGGGGATCCCGTATTCCTCGCGCGCCATTTCATCGCGCGGAACGCCGCGAGCCATGGCAGGCCGCCCAAACGCTTGCACCCGGACTCGGTGGCGTGGCTCGAGCGCCACTCGTGGCCAGGCAACGTGCGGGAGCTCGAGACGTTGATTTTGCGAGAATTCCTGCTGGGCGACGGGAACGAGATCCGTATCCGCGAAGCCCCCGTCTGGCCCACGCCGCGTTCCACGATCCGTGCCGCGCTCCCAGCGCCGCCGTCACTCTCCGTCGAAACGGACGACCTCTGCTTCGAGCCGACGCGGCTGGCGGCCGAGGCGGACGATGTGCGCTTCGAGCCGACGTTCCGGAACGCGAAGGCCATCGCCGTGGCCAACTTCGAGCAACGCTACTTGCGTCAACTGCTCGCGAAGACGGGCGGCAACATCAGCCGCGCCGCGCGCCTCGCCCACAAAGACCGGAGCGCGTTGAACAAGCTCGTCCGCAAGTACGGGATCGTGTGCGAGGACTTCCGGCGCGCCCGAGCGCCGCGCGACGGCGCACCGAAGAAGCGCGTTGCGCGCGGCGGCTGACCACCCGTTTCGCCCTTCACCCCCCTGCTCGACGACGAGACCGCACGAGGCCGCGCTGAACGGCGTCGCGCGCAGCAGCTAGGCCGAACACCATTCCAGCGCCTTTGCGCGTCGAACCGGCAAGCACCGCCCGCATGAGGCCGACGAGCGCTTCGCGCGGCCGAGCTCCCGTTTCGCCTTTCCTCTACCTCCCGACGACGAGACCGCACGAGGCCGCGCTGAAGGGCGCCGCGCGGAACTGCCGAGCATCGCACTTCCTCGCCTCGGCTCGTTCGGCTGGCACACGGCTCCGCGCGCTGTGACGTCTTCGCGGCCCGAGGTCACGACCGACCGAACGCCGCGCAGGGCGAGCACGCTGGCCGAGCGTCGTCGTTTGGACCTGGACCGGGTGAGGAGAAATGAACCCAGCGGGCGGGCCGTCAGCGTTCGTCGTGAGGAGAAAGGAACCCAGGAAACGCGACGAAACCCTGGGGGAGCCGCGACGATCCCTCTCGTTGGCGCGTGGTGGGTAGAAAAGATCCCACGCCCGGACGCAGAGATCGCTCGAATATCGTGCTCATCCTCGCGGGGTGGGATCCAAACGCCTCGGTTTGCCCGCGCGTGTCGACTCGTGCGCGCCGAAATCGTCGTGCTTCCTGCACGGCATGGCTTCTGCACCGAGCAGGGCGGATTTCATGCGAGCTTGGATTGCCGGACCGAAAATCCTTCTCCGAGTCGGTTGGCCAAAGGCTTCGAGAGTATTGCCGTCGGCATCCCCGCGCGGCCGACACGCTGGACGGCGTGCGGGGCTGGCTGCCGACGGAGTACCAGGCGATCACGCGCGACGAGCTGCGGTCGATCCTGGAGTCCCTCGTACTTATAAACAACTGAGGCTGCCGAGGAAAAGATAAATGTGAACCTGTGGGGTGG